>JBKKAU010000092.1:0-5254 GCA_046714475.1 Thermoanaerobaculia bacterium | reverse complement strand
GTGCCGTCCGCCTTCGTGCCGCTCGACGCGCTGCCGGTCACCCTTAACGGCAAGGTGGACCGCGCCGCCCTGCCCGCGCCGGACGCCTTGCGCGCCGGTGGCGAGTACCACGCGCCGCGCGACCCGGTCGAAGCGGACCTGGCCGAGGTCTGGGCCGAGTTGCTCGGCGCCGGGCCCGTCGGCGTCCTCGACAACTTCTTCGACCTCGGCGGGCATTCACTGCTCGCCACCCAGGTGGTCTCGCGGGTGCGTGACCGTTTCGGCGTGGAGCTGCCGGTGCGCGTCCTGTTCGAGGAGCCGACCATTGCCGGCTTCGCGGACCACGTACGCCACGCCGCCGAAAGGCCGCCGTCTCCAGCGACGGATGCCGTGACGCCCACGCCGCCCCTCGTGCCGGTGCCGCGCGACGGCTCGCTGCTGCCGCTCTCCTTCGCCCAGGAGCGCCTCTGGTTCCTCGACCGGCTCGTCCCCGGCATGGCGGTCTACAACATGCCGTTCAGCCTCCGTCTCCCCGGCCACCTGCCCCTGCCGGCTCTCGCGGCCAGCCTGTCGGAGGTGGTGCGGCGGCACGAGGCGCTGCGTACCCGATTCGTGGTCTTCGCCGACGAGCCGATCCAGGTGATCGATGAGCCGTCCGAGGTCCGCCTGCCGGTGGTCGACCTCTCCGGCCTGCCGGAGCGCGCGAGAGAGGACGAGGCCCGGCGGCAGGTCGCGGAGGAGGCGGCGCGGCGGTTCGACCTCGAAGCCGAGCCGATGCTGCGCGCCGGTCTCCTGCGGCTCGCGCCGGACGACCACGTCCTCCTCCTCACCCTGCACCACATCGCCTCGGACGGCTGGTCCTTGGGGGTGCTGGCGCGCGAGATCGAGGCGCTCCTGCCGGCCCTCGCCGCCGGCCGGCCCTCGCCGCTGCCGCCGCTGCCGGTCCAGTACGCGGACTACGCCGTCTGGCAGCGCCGCTGGCTCTCGGGCGCGGAGCTGGAGCGCCAGATCGGCTATTGGCGCGAGCAGCTGACAGGGGCTCCGGCGGTGCTCTCCCTGCCGCTCGACCGGCCGCGCCCGCCGGTCCGCTCCTTCCAGGGGGCGAGCCGCGGGATGGCGCTGCCGCTCCCTCTCCTCAACGATCTCGCGGCGCTCGCCGGGCAATCCAAGGCGAGCCTCTTCATGGTCCTGCTCGCCGTCTGGAAGGCGCTCCTGGCGCGGATCACCGGCGAGAGCGACCTGGTCGTGGGCGCGCCCATCGTCAACCGCCACCGGCAGGAGGTCGAAGGGCTGATCGGGTTCTTCGTCAACATGCTGGTGCTCCGCACCGATCTCGACGGCGATCCGTCGTTCCTGGAGATCGTGAAGCGCGTCCGCGAGACGGCGCTCGGCGCGTACGCCCACCAGGATCTCCCCTTCGAGAGGCTGGTGGAGGAGCTGGCCCCGGAGCGGAGCCTGGGGTACAACCCGCTCTTCCAGGTCCAGTTCACCCTGGACGAGACCTCGCCCCTGGCGTCGTCCGGCCCAGGCGCCGGGGCCGAGCCGGGGGGCGCGGCGAACCAGGTCGCCCGTTTCGACCTCACCCTGGCGGTGCAGCGCGGCCCCTACGGCGGCGGCGCCTCCGTCGGCTACAACACCGACCTGTTCCGGGGCGCCACGGCGGAGCGCCTGCTGGAATACCTCCAGAGGCTGCTCGAGGGCGTCGTGGCCGAGCCGGCGCGGCGTCTCTCCGAGCTGCCGCTGCTCTCCGAGGCGGAGCGGCACCAGCTCCTCCGGGACTGGAACGACACGGAGCGGGACCTCGGCGCCGACGCCCTTCTCCACGAGCTGTTCGAGCGTTGGGCGGCCGAGACCCCGGACGCCGCCGCCATCGTCTTCGACGACGCGACGGTCACCTACGGCGAGCTGGACCGGCGCGCCCGTCGGCTGGCGGCGCGGCTCGCGGAGATGGGGGTCGGGCCGGACGACACGGTGGGCGTCCTGCTGCCGCGCTCGGTGGAGCTGTTCACCGCGATCCTCGCCGTTTTGAAGGCGGGCGGCGCCTGGGTGCCGCTCGATCGGTCGCACCCCGAGGAGCGGCGCGACCTGATGCTCCGCGATTCCGGGGCGCGCGTGCTGATCTCCTCGGACGGCCTCTCGTCTGTGGGTGTAGGGGAGGGGCTCGTCCCCTCCCGGGAGGGGGCAAGCCCCTCCCCTACACCGGAGGTTTTCGGGTCCCCCGACCGTCTCGCCTACGTCCTCTACACCTCGGGCTCGACCGGGACGCCCCAAGGCGTCATGGTCTCCCACCGCGCCGTCGTCGACCGTCTCCGCGAGGCACGGGAGATGTTCGCCGTCGGGCCGGAGAGCCGGCTGGCCCAGGTGCTCTCCCCGGGCTTCGACGCCTCGGTGATGGAGGTCTTCCTGGCCCTCGCCCACGGCGCCTCCCTCTGCCTCGTCCCCGAGGAGGAGCGCCTCGCCCCGCACGCGCTCGCGGCGACCCTGGAGCGCCAGGGGGCGACCATCGCCGTGCTGACGCCGGCCGTGCTCTCCCTCTGGCCGGAAGAGCGGCTGACCGGGCTGCGCGCCCTGAGCGTCGGCGGCGAGCCCTTCCCGGCCGAGCTTGCCGCGCGTTGGGCCCGGGGCCGCCGCGTGCTCAACGTCTACGGCCCGACCGAGGCCACCATCTTCGCCAGCTCCCAGCGCGCCCTCCCGGACGAGTCGGAGGCCCCGTCGATTGGCCGGCCGGCCGCGAACACCCGCATCCATCTCCTCGACCGCGCGCTGTGGCCGGTGCCTCTGGGGGTCGCCGGGGAGATCGCGATCGGCGGCGTGGGCCTGGCCCGCGGCTACCTCGGCCGGCCGGACAGGACCGCCGAGCGGTTCATCCCCGACCCCTGGGGCGAGACCTCCGGAGCGCGGCTCTACCGTTCGGGCGACCTGGCACGGCTGCTGCCGAATGGGCGAATCGAGTTCCTGGGCCGTGTCGACCAGCAGGTCAAGATGCGGGGCTACCGCATCGAGCCCGGCGAGATCGAGGCGGCTCTGCGCCTGCATCCGTCGGTGCGGGACGCGGCGGTGCTGGTGCGCCAAGGCCGGACCGGCGACCCGGAGCTGGTCGGTTACGTGGTCCTCGCCGAGGGCACGGACGCCGCCGCCCTCCGCCCGTTCCTGGAGGAGAGGCTGCCGGTCTACATGGTGCCGTCCGCCTTTGTGACGCTCGACGCGCTGCCGGTCACCCCTCACGGCAAGGTGGACCGCGCCGCCCTGCCCGCATCGTCCCCAGAAGGCGCCGCTCGCGCCGGCGGCGAGTACCAGGCGCCGCGCGACCCGGTCGAAGCGGAGCTGGCCGAGGTCTGGGCCGAGCTGCTCGGCGCCGGGCGTATCGGCGTCCTCGACAACTTCTTCGACCTCGGCGGGCATTCACTGCTCGCCACCCAGGTGGTCTCGCGGGTGCGGGACCGTTTCGGGGCGGAGCTGACGGTGAGCGTCCTGTTCGAGGAGCCGACCCTTGCCGGCTTCGCGAACCGCGTACGCCACGCCGCCGAGATGCCGCCGTCTCCGGCGATGGACGCCGGGACGCCCACGCCGCCCCTCGTGCCGGTGCCGCGCGACGGCTCGCCGCTGCCGCTCTCCTTCGCCCAGGAGAGGCTCTGGTTCCTCGACCGGCTCGTCCCCGGCATGGCGGTCTACAACATGCCGCTCAGTCTCCGTCTCCCCGGGTCCCTGCCCCTGGCGGTCCTCGCGGCCAGCCTGTCGGAGGTGGTGCGGCGGCACGAGGCGCTACGCACCCGGTTCACGGTCGTCGCCGAGCGTCCGGTGCAGGTGATCGATCCGCCGTCCGGGATCCGTCTGCCGGTGGTCGACCTCGCCGGTCTGCCGGAAGGCCCGCGGGGGGAAGAGGCCCGGCGTCTGGCCGCGGACGAGGCGGCGCGGCGGTTCGACCTCGAAGCCGGGCCGATGCTGCGTACCGGTCTCCTGCGCCTCGCGCCGGACGATCACGTCCTCCTCCTCACCCTGCACCACATCGCCTCCGACGGCTGGTCCATGGGCGTGCTGGCGCGTGAGATCGAGGCGCTCCTGCCGGCGTTCGCCGCCGGCCGGCCCTCGCCGCTGCCGCCGCTGCCGATCCAGTACGCGGACTACGCCGTCTGGCAGCGCGGCTGGCTCTCCGGGGCGGAGCTGGAGCGCCAGCTCGGCTACTGGCGCGGGCAGCTGACCGGGGCTCCGGCGGTGCTCTCCCTGCCGCTCGACCGGCCGCGCCCGCCGGTCCGCAGCTTCCAGGGATCACATCGGGGGATGGCGCTGCCAGTCCCCCTCCTCGACGGCCTCGCGGCGCTCGCCCGGCACTCGGGAGCGAGCCTGTTCATGACCTTGCTCGCCGTCTGGAAGGCGCTGCTGGCACGGGTTACCGGGGAGAGCGACCTGGTGGTGGGCACGCCCATCGCCAACCGCCACCGGCAGGAGGTGGAGGGGTTGATCGGGTTCTTCGTCAACACGCTGGTGCTCCGCACCGGCCTCGACGGCGATCCGTCGTTCCTGGAGATCGTGGCGCGCGTCCGCGAGACGGCGCTCGGCGCCTATGCCCACCAGGACCTCCCCTTCGAGAGGCTGGTGGAGGAGCTGGCCCCGGAGCGGAGCCTGCGGCACAACCCGCTCTTCCAGGTCCTGTTCACCCTGGACGAGACGTCGCCCATGGTGCCGTCTGCGGTGGGCGCGGCGGATGCGGCGGACGCTGGGGCCGAGCCGGTGGACACGGAGAACCAGGTCGCCCGCTTCGACCTGACCCTGACGGTGCAGCGCGGCCCCTACGGCGGCGGCGCCTCCATCGGCTACAACACCGACCTGTTCCGGGACGACACCGCGGAGCGCCTGCTGGGATCCCTCCAGAGGCTGCTCGAGGGCGTCGTGGCCGAGCCGGCGCGGCGCCTTTCCGAGCTGCCGCTGCTCTCCGAGCCGGAACGGCACCAGCTCCTATGGGATTGGAACGACACGACGCGGGACCTCGGCGCCGGCACCCTCCTCCACGAGCTGTTCGAGCGTTGGGCGGCCGGGACGCCGGACGCCGCCGCCATCGTCTTCGACGACGCGACGGTCACCTACGGCGAGCTGGACCGGCGCGCCTGTCGGCTGGCGGCGCGGCTCGCGGAGATGGGGGTCGGGCCGGACGACACGGTGGGCGTCCTGCTGCCGCGCTCGGTGGAGCTGTTCACCGCGATCCTCGCCGTCCTGAAGGCGGGCGGCGCCTGGGTGCCGCTCGATCCGTCGCACCCGGAGCAGCGGCGCGACCTGATGC
>JBKKAU010000091.1:0-3267 GCA_046714475.1 Thermoanaerobaculia bacterium | reverse complement strand
GCATGTAGTAGTCGCGGTTGTTGTCGTGGCCGACGTAGACCTGGTAGAGCCAGGGCATGGGGCCGCCTTCGTAGGGGGTGCCCAGGTGCTTGTTGTACCAGTCGATCACCATCTTCTGGCCGTCGGGGTTGATCGACGGCATGAGCAGCAGGATGACGTCGTCGAGCCAGGCGAGCCGCCGCGGGTCCTGGGTGGTGGCGACCTCGTGGACGAATTCCATGGCCATCTGGGTCGAGCCGACCTCGGTCGAGTGGATGGTGCAGGTGACCAGGGCGATGGTCTTGCCCTCGGCGATCAGCGCCCGGGCCTCGTCCGCGGGGAGGGTCTCGGGGTGGGCGAGCCGGCGGGCGATCTCGCGGTAGCGGTCGAGGTTCTTCTGGTTGCTCTCCGAGGTCAGGACGACGACCGGCATCTCGTTGTCCAGGGTGGAGCGGCCGGCGTCCTCGATGCTGATGCGGTCGGAGGCGTCGTCCAGGAGGCGCAGGTACTCCAGGACCTTGGGATAGGGGGCGAGCTTGCGGTCGGCGCCCACCCGGTGCCCCAGGAACCGTTCCGGGGACGGGATCTCAGCGGTCTCCGCGGCATGGACGACAGGAGCCGCCAGGGTCAGGAGCAGCAGGGCGAGGGCCGGGAGATGGGCGCGGGGCATGCGGTTTTTCCTCCTGGAATGCGTCTGAACGCGGGCGCGGGGGAGTCTACCGTGAAAATTCTCTCGGAATCCGGGCATGGCAGACGGCTTGCTTCTGTTATAGGGGACGGTGATCCCGCGGCCGTTCGGTGTATTGTGGTCTGTCGGCCGCGCCGTTCTCGGGCAATCGGGCTCCGAGGCAGATTCGGGGAATCCACTGCGATGAAATGTGTATCCCGTCAGATCGTCATGGCCGCCGTCCTCGCCGCGCTGCTGATCCCGATGACCCCTGCCCATGGTCAGGCCGGCGTGAAGAGTGAGGAGTTCCGCTATAGCTGGCAGCTCCGCAACGTCATCGGCCGGGTGGCCGGGCTGTTCCTGCCCAACCGCGGCGAGGGCTCGCTGACCTTCACGCGGACGAACGGGCATCTCAAGAGCGAGTTGCTGATCACCTCTCCGCAGAGCGGGGAAGGCGAGTACTTCCGGTACGGCTCGGAGATCGACTCGCGCACCCTGCAGCCGATCCGCGCCTGGAGCTCCTATGCCTGGCGCGGCGAGTCGAAGTCCAAGAACGAGGCGATCAAGCAGGACGGGGTGTTCGACATCGCCGCCGGCATCTTCGCGATCCGCCGCGATCCGCCCACCAAGGCCCGCCGGATGGAGATCTGGTCGGACGGCAAGATCTACCCCGTGGTGGTGACCCCCAGGGGGATCGAGAAGCGCAAGGTGCCGGAGGGCATGGTCCAGGCCCGCCACTACACGATCCGGGGCGTCGACATCCCCGGACGCCGCAAGTGGAAGGGCAAACTGGACCTCTGGCTGGCCACCGACTCGGCGGCGACGCCGGTCGAGATCCTGATCTCCCGCAGTCTGACGGACGTGCGCCTGCAGCTGACGTCCGGGTCCTAGTCAAGAGAGAGAGGAGAGTGTGATGAACCGTTCCAAACCGCTCTGGATGCTGTTCCTGCTGTCGCTCCTGACAACGGCGCTGCTGGTCCTCGGCGCCTGCCAGAAGAAAGAGGAGACCGGCGGCGCGGGCATGGAGGAGACCACGGGGCTCTCCGGCGATCACGCGGACGACCCCAACACCGCCACGCCGAACGTGTCGGACACCCCTTCGCCGACGGCGCTGGCTGCAACCACCGCGCGCGTCACTCTGCAGGGTTCTCCCACCGACACCGACTTCAGCGGCACTGTAACTTTTACCCAGGAAGAGGGGCAGGACGTCCGCGTGGTGGCCGACTTCGCGGGGGTCGACACCCCCGGCAAGCACGGGTTCCACATCCATGAGACCGGCGAGTGCGCCCACGACCCCCAGGGCAAGCACTTCTCTTCGGCCGGCGGGCATTTCAACCCGGCCGCCGCCGAGCACGCCTGCCCTCCGACCGACCCGCGCCACGCCGGCGACCTGGGCAACGTCCAGGTGGGGCCAAACGGCTCGGGGCGCATGGAGATGAGCACCGCCGGGATCACGTTGACCGGCGCCGATTCGATCGTCGGCAAGGCGATCCTCCTGCACGCCGGCGAGGACGACTGCAAGACCCAGCCGACCGGCAACTCCGGGGACCGGCTGGCCTGCGGCGTCATCACCCTGGAAGGTGGCTTGGAGGGTGGCGGGACGACCGGCAACACCGGTACGACCGGACAGTAGGCTCCTCTCTTTGCGTGTCCGGCTTCTGATCGCGGCGGCGTTCGCCCTCTCCCTGGGCGGCGCCGCCGTCCTGTTTTCCGCCGCGCCGAAGGCGGCGGCGCTCGCCGGCTGGAAGGCCGCCGATCCGGCCGCCGCACCCGGCGCCATGGCCCCCAACCTGAGCCTCGCGACGGTGGATGGCGGCGCCGGCGGGGCTCCGCTTCTCTCCTGGATCGAGCCGCAGGGGCAGGGGCACCGGCTCCGCGTCTCCCGTTTCGTTCAGGGCCGCTGGTCGGCTCCGGTCACGGTCGCCGCTGGGCAGGACTTCTTCGCCAACTGGGCCGACGTCCCCGCCGTGGTGCAGGCGCCGGACGGCTCCCTGGTGGCGCACTGGCTGGGGAAGACCGGGTCGGGCACCTTCGACTATGCGGTGCGGCTCGCGCGCTCGCCGGACGGCAGGGAGCCCTGGCGCCGGATCGGCAACCTCCACGAGGACACCGTCGCCGCCGAGCACGGTTTCGTCTCCTGGGTGCGGGACGGCGCGGGCGCCCGCGCGTTCTGGCTGGACGGCCGGGAGATGCCCGCCGGGGGGCCGATGACCCTGCGCACGACGCGGGTCGGGAAGACGGCCCCGCCGGGCGCCCTGCTGGACGGCCGGGTCTGCGACTGCTGCCAGACCGACGCGGCGGTCGCCGCCGCCGGTCCGGTGGTGGCCTACCGCGACCGCTCCGACAAGGAGATCCGCGACATCTACGTGATCCGCGGGACCGCCGCGGGCTGGAGCCCGCCGGTCCGCGTCCACGCCGACAACTGGTACATCCCGGGCTGCCCGGTCAACGGCCCGGCGGTCGCCGCCTCCGGCCGGCGGATCGCCGTCGCCTGGTTCACCGGCGCGCCTCCCGGCCCGCGGGTCCAGGTCGCCTTCTCCAACGACGGCGGCGCCAGCTTCGGTCCGCCGGCGCGGGTGGACGGCGGCCGGCCGCTCGGCCGGGTGGACGTGGTCCTGGAC
>JBKKAU010000090.1:0-7077 GCA_046714475.1 Thermoanaerobaculia bacterium | reverse complement strand
TGAGCGGAGAACGGCCCATTCTCCCCAGAGATACGCCAGCTGAGCGGAGAACGGCCCATTCTCTCCAGAGATACGCCAGCTGAGCGGAGAACGGCGCATTCTCTCCAGAGATACGCCAGCTGAGCAGAGAACGGCGCATTCTCTCCAGAGATACGCCCGTTGAGCGGAGGATGAGCCCTCGTCTCCAGAGATGCGCCGTCGTCCGCGGACGATAACGAGAATTGCCTTCACTGGGAACAGCGACTGTCCAGGCCCTCGGAGTCCTGCACCCTGAGATATCCTCTGCTGAATGTCCCCGTCGTTTTTTGATCGTCCCATCCTGAACTCGCCCTACGACTACCCGGCGCGGTACTGGGAGCTCGACGAGAGCGGGCAGCCGACGAACCGGGTCATCGAGCGACGCCGGCCGGCGCAGTACGTGTCGCCCATCCCGAAGCCGAAAAAGCGCCGGGCGGAGCAGACGGAGCTCGAGATCGCGGACGCCTCCGGACTCTCAACGGAGCGCCAGAGGTACGACCCGACGCCGGTCATCAACGCCTTGCGCCAGTCGGTCGATGCCTGGCGGGCGTTGCCCAACTCGAACGACTGGGCGGTGACTCCCGAGACGGCGCGGCTCCTGACGCACTGGCGGCATCACAAGTTCAACAACCTGCGGCCGTTCTTCTGCCAGGTCGAGGCGGTCGAGACCATCATCTGGCTCGTCGAGGTGGCGCCGAAGCTCGGCGCCGGCGGCCGGCGGTTTCTCGATCACCTCTCGGCGGCGAACGAGGAGGCCAACCCCGGCCTGGCCCGGCTGGCGCTCAAGCTCGCCACGGGCGCCGGCAAGACGACGGTCATGGCGATGCTGATCGCCTGGCAGACGATCAACGCGGTGCGCCGGCCGAGCAGCAACCGGTTCACCCGTGGCTTCCTGGTCGTCACGCCCGGCCTGACGATCCGGGACCGCCTGCGGGTGCTGCAGCCGAACGATCCGGACAGCTATTACCAGAGCCGCGAGTTGGTGCCGGCTGACATGCTGGGCGACCTCGGACGGGCGAAGATCGTCATCACCAATTACCACGCCTTCAAGCTGCGCGAGCTGCTGGAGCTGTCGAAGGGCGGCCGGGCCCTGCTCCAAGGCCGTGGGCCGGAGCTCTCCACCCTCGAAACCGAAGGGCAGATGCTCCAGCGGGTGATGCCCGACCTGATGGGGATGAAAAACGTCCTCGTGCTCAACGACGAGGCCCATCACTGCTACCGCGAAAAGCCCGGCGAGGCCGACGAGAGCGAGTTGAAGGGGGACGACCGGCAGGAGGCCGAGCGCAACCGCGAGGCCGCGCGGCTCTGGATCTCGGGGCTGGAGATGGTCCAGAGGAAGCTCGGTCTGCTGCGGGTGATTGATCTGTCGGCGACGCCGTTCTTCCTCCGCGGCTCGGGCTACGCCGAGGGGACTCTCTTCCCATGGACGATGAGCGATTTCTCGCTCATGGACGCGATCGAAAGCGGCATCGTGAAGCTCCCCCGCGTGCCGGTGGCGGACAACATCCCCGGGGAAGAGATGCCGATCTTCCGTAAGCTCTGGGACAATATTCGCGCCGACATGCCGAAAAAGGGCCGTGGCAAGGCGGGGGGACTCGACCCCTTGAAGCTCCCGACCAAGCTCCAGACGGCACTTGAAGCTCTCTATGGTCACTATGCCAAGACCTTCGAGCTGTGGGAGCGCGCCGGGATCGACGTGCCCCCTTGCTTCATCGTGGTGTGCAACAACACTTCGACCTCGAAGCTGGTCTATGACTACGTCTCCGGTTTCGAGCGCACGACCGACGACGGACGGACAGCGGTCGAGAACGGCCGTCTGCCTCTCTTCCGGAACTTCGACGAGTCGGGCGCCAAGCTCGGCCGGCCGCGCACGCTGTTGATCGACAGCGAGCAGCTCGAAGCTGGCGAGGCGCTCGACGACAACTTCCGCAAGATGGCGGCGGACGAGATCGAGCGGTTCAGGCGCGAGAGAGTCGAGCGCACGGGCGACCGTCGGCAAGCGGACAGTCTGACGGACGAAGACCTGCTCCGCGAGGTGATGAACACGGTCGGCAAGCAGGGGCGCCTCGGCGGCGCCATCCGTTGCGTGGTCTCGGTCTCGATGCTGACCGAAGGGTGGGACGCCAACACCGTCACCCACGTGCTCGGCGTGCGCGCCTTCGGCACCGAGCTCCTCTGCGAGCAGGTAATCGGGCGGGCGCTCCGGCGCCAGTCGTACGACCTGAACGACGAGGGGCTGTTCAACGTCGAGTATGCGGACGTCCTCGGCATCCCGTTCGACTTCAACGCCAAACCGGTCGTGGCGCCGCCCCAGCCCCCGCGCGCCACGGTCCTGGTCCAGGCGATCCGGCCCGAACGCGATGCCTGCGAGATCCGCTTCCCGCGCGTCGAGGGCTACCGCGTCGAGCTTCCCGAGGAGCGGCTCTCCGCCCGTTTCGACGCCGACTCGACGCTCGAGCTGACCCCGGATCTCGTCGGTCCCTCGGTGACCCGGAACCAGGGCATCCTCGGCGAAGCGGTCGATCTGAACCTGGTGCACACGCGTGAGCTCCGCCGCTCGACGCTGCTCTACCACCTCACCCGGCGCCTGCTCTACACCAAGTGGCGCGACCCGGGCGAGGAGCCCAAGCTCCATCTGTTCGGCCAGCTCAAGCGGATCACCGGCGAGTGGCTCGACCATCACCTGGTCTGCACCGGCGGCACCTTCCCCGCGCAGCTCCTGTACGAGGAGCTGGCCGACCTGGCTTGTGAGCGGATCACCCGGGGCATCGTTTCGAAGCTCGCGGGGGAGTGCCCGGTCAAAGCGATGCTCGATCCGTACAACCCCACGGGCTCGACGCGGTATGTCCACTTTACAACGTCGAAGGAGCCCCGCTGGCAGACCGACCCGCGCCGCTGTCACATCAACTGGATCATCTGCGACAGCGACTGGGAGGCCGAATTCTGCCGCGTCGCCGAGGCCCATCCGCGGGTCCACGCCTACGTCAAAAACCACAACCTTGGCTTCGAGGTGCCCTACCGCTACGGCTCCGAGGCCCGCAAGTACCTGCCGGACTTCATCGTCCTGGTGGATGACGGCCATGGCGACGACGACCTGCTCCACCTGGTGGTGGAGATCAAGGGCTACCGCCGCGAGGATGCCAAGGAGAAGAAAGCCACGATGGAGACCTATTGGGTGCCCGGCGTCAACCGGCTCGGCACGTACGGGCGATGGGGCTTCGCCGAGATCACCGCGGTCTATCAAATCGAGGCCGATTTCGCGGCCACGATCGACGCTCACGTTCAGCAGAAGGTGGCTTGAGACCTGCCATGGCGAAGAAGACGACGACGAAGGCTCCGAAGCAGGTCGAGACGCTCAAGCACGACGAGGCGTCGCGGAAGAACATCCCCACGGCCGAGTTCCGGTCGGTGCTGGAGAAGGAGACCCAGGACCCGCTCCGGGTTGCCTACGAACGCCGCAATCGGGACCTCGATCCGCAGCTCGTCTGGCGCGGCAAGGACGAGCGGGACTGGTCGGATCTGGTAGTGCCGGCGCCGCCGCTGTTCATCCAGGAGAAGGTCCATCCCAAGGTGTTGATCGACGATCTGGTGCGCCGGAGCACTCGCTCGGCGGGCCAGTCATCGGGTTTCCAGATCGATTTGTTTGGGGACTTCAACGGCGTACCCGAGGGGGATGCCAAGACCGAGTTCTACCAGCACGACGCGAACTGGTCGAACCGCATGATCCTGGGCGACAGCCTACAGGTGATGGCCTCTCTCGCCGAGCGCGAGGGGCTGCGCGGCCAGGTCCAGTGTATCTACCTCGATCCACCCTACGGCATCAAGTTCAACTCGAACTTCCAATGGTCGACGACGAGCCGGGATGTCAAGGACGGCAATGTCGACCACATCACCCGCGAGCCGGAGCAGGTGAAAGCGTTCCGCGACACGTGGCGCGATGGGATTCACAGCTATCTGACGTACCTTCGCGACCGGCTTACGGCGGCGCGGGATCTGCTGGCCGAGAGCGGGGCAATCTTTTTGCAGATCGGTGATCAGAACGAACATCGCGTTCGGGCAGTACTCGACGAGGTCTTCGGGGACCATAACCGGATCGGCACGATATGCTTCCAAAAGACTGGGTCCACGGATCAGCAACTGCTACCACAAACCGTTGATTTCATTCTTTTCTATGCGAAGAATGTTGAGGTTTTCCGTCCCAAATACCGGCAGCTCTACCTTGAACGCCAAGCCGGAACACCTTCGCTCGACCGTTACGACTTGGTGGTGGATGAGAGTGGGGAGACGCGTAGGTTTTCAGGTGATGACAAGCCATTCGCAGGCACCGGACGGGTCAGGGCAAGACTTCAGTCCATCGCTAGTGCTCGCCCCCTCGGTGCAGGCGATATGAAGTCGTTTCCCTTTCAAGGAAGGGACCTTACGCCCGGAAGCGGTACATTCAAAACGAACTTCTTCGGGATGTCGCGAATTGCAGCCGCTGACCGGTTGCGCGCTCCAGCAAAGACCCTACAGTACTTACGTAAAATAACAGATTTCAACGCGGTGCCACTTCATGACCGGTGGGAATCGGTGCAGCTTGGAACTGGACTAACCTATGTGGTGCAAACCGCGACCAAAGTTGTCGAACGGTGCATTCTCATGGCCACCGATCCCGGTGATCTCGTGCTTGATCCCACGTGCGGCTCGGGCACCACGGCCTACATCGCCGAGCAGTGGGGACGACGATGGATTACGATCGACACCTCACGCGTAGCACTGGCCCTGGCACGCGCCCGGATCATGGGCGCCCGCTATCCCTTCTACTACCTCGCGGACAGCCGGGACGGCCAACTCAAAGAAGCCGAAATTCGCCGCGTCGCGCCGAGCGAAGCTCCAACCCGCGGCGACCTGCGCCAAGGCTTTGTCTACGAGCGCGTGCCCCACGTCACGCTCAAATCGATCGCCAACAACGCCGAGATCGATGTCATCTGGGAGAAGCACCAGGCGATCCTGGAGCCCCTGCGCCAGAGCCTCAACGAGGCTTTGCGAACCGATTGGGAGGAGTGGCAGATCCCGCGTGAGGCCGAGCCGCGCTGGTCGGCCGAAGCGAAAGACCTCCACGCCCGCTGGTGGCAGGGCCGTATCGAACGCCAGCGCGAGATCGACGCCTCAATCGCCCGTAACGCCGACGAGGAGTACCTCTACGACAAGCCTTATCCGGACAGCAGGAAGGTCCGCGTGGCCGGGCCGTTCACCGTCGAGAGCCTCTCCCCGCACCGCGTGCTGGGCGTCGACGAGAACGACGAGTTGATCGACCCGATCGCACGAGCCGAAGGGCGCCACGGCGAGACGCGGGACTTCGCCACGATGATCCTCGAAAACCTGAGGACCTCGGGCGTCCAGCAGGCCCACAAGGAAGACCGGATCGCGTTCACCTCCCTCACACCCTGGCCCGGCAACTTCATCGGCGCCGAGGGTCGCTACCTCGAAGGCGACCCCGAAACGGGGACCGCGAAGCGGGCCGCGATCTTCATCGGTCCGGAGTTCGGCACCGTCACCCGGCCCGACCTCGTGGCCGCCGCGCGCGAGGCCGGCGACTCCGGCTTCGACGTGCTGATCGCCTGTGCCTTCAACTACGAGGCCCACGCCTCCGAGTTCAACAAGCTCGGCCGCATCCCCGTGCTCAAGGCGCGCATGAACGCCGACCTCCACATGGCCGGCGACCTGAAGAACACCGGCAAGGGGAACCTCTTCGTCATCTTCGGCGAACCCGACATCGACATCCTTCCCGCCGAGGATGGCCAGGTCCGAGTCAAGATCAACGGCGTCGACGTCTTCCACCCGAACACCGGCGAGGTCCGGAGCGACGGCGCCGAGGGCATCGCCTGCTGGTTCATCGACACCGACTACGACGAAGAGAGCTTCTTCGTACGCCACGCCTACTTCCTGGGCGCCAACGATCCTTACAAAGCGCTCAAGACCACCCTCAAAGCGGAGATCGACGAAGAAGCCTGGGCCACCCTCCGGAGCGACACCTCCCGCCCCTTCGCCAAGCCCAGGTCGGGACGCATCGCAGTCAAGGTCATCAATCACCTGGGCGACGAGGTGATGAAGGTGTTCCGGGTGGGGTGAGAGGCTCTCCTCGCGTGATCAGCTTAGCCGACGGCAGGCGCCTCGGGATTCCTGGTGTTTGGAGCCATGAAGCACCACGCACAGCAAGGATCTACGGTAAGACTCGGAATCGCAGCGTCAAGGTCGCGGACCCACTGCGCGCGCCTTGGAACCCTCTCTTCTGCTGGCCACGGGAGACCCAGACGCGGGAGCAGTCCGCCGGGGCAATCAGTCCCGGAAGACGTCCTGGAGGCTCTCGGCAATCAAGATGCGCTCGCTCCACCCCAGAAGACGATCCGCGTCCGCGGAGTGCACACGCTCCTCAATCTCGGGAGTTAGAGGGCCAAACTTCAAGCGGAGTTGCCGAAGCACCACCCGGGCTTCCCCCTCCTGGCGCCCCTCCTCTCGGCCCTCTTCTCGTATCTCACGGTTCCAACGGTCGATGCTTTCAGCCAACATGGTTTCGAGTTCCTCCAGAGTCAGCGTGGCGGAGACTTCCTCCTGAGACAGTCCAAGGCGCGGCAGGATGACTTTCTGCAGCCAGGTTTCGAACGCCTGCCGCAAGGAAGCCTCGGTCCGCGGAATGCTCCGCCGCAGTTGATGGACGCTTGCACGGACTTCCCACCAGTCGCGGCTCTTCTCGATACGGAACAGGTCGGCCACCGGACTGCCCAGCGCCGCCAGATCCTCGCGGGAATAGGCTGCCTCGTCCACCAGCCGGTATCGCAACTGTGGCCGGTAGATCTCCGCCGAAGGGTCCAGATCCCCGATCAAGGAACCGAGGTCCGTCGCGACGTTCCACGGCTCCCATCCATTGTAGATGACGACTGGGATGACCAGCGGCAGCTTTCTCCAGCCCGCCGCCGGCTGGCCGGCCATCA
Source organism: Thermoanaerobaculia bacterium (assembly GCA_046714475.1). Lineage (GTDB taxonomy): Bacteria > Acidobacteriota > Thermoanaerobaculia > Multivoradales > UBA5704 > DASPJI01. Next base: position 88 of record JBKKAU010000090.1, on the reverse strand, counting down.
GGCTCTGGTAGAAGAGGCTCTCGTAACCCATAAGACGGACCGGCATGGAGAGGTCCGGCCGCGACTGGAACTCCAAGAGGATGTAGAC
>JBKKAU010000089.1:0-8187 GCA_046714475.1 Thermoanaerobaculia bacterium | reverse complement strand
GCTGGAGGCCCTGCCGTTGTCGCCCAACGGCAAGGTGGACCGCAAGGCGCTGCCGGCGCCGGAGCGGACCGGCCCCGAGGCGGGGGAGACCTATGTCGCCCCCGGTGATCCAGCTGAGGAGTTGCTGGCCGGGATCTGGGCGGAAGTGCTGGGCCTGGAGCGCGTCGGGGTCCACGACGACTTCTTCGCCCTCGGGGGTCACTCGCTGCTGGCGACCCAGGTGGCGTCCCGGATCCGCGGCGTGCTCGGGGTGGAGCTGCCGCTGCGCCGGCTGTTCGAGTTGCGGACGATCGCCGAGCTGGCCCAGGCGGTCCGTGAAAGCCAGGACGGCCGGCAGGCTCCGCCGATCCTTCCCGTCCCCCGGGAGGGCGACCTGCCGCTGTCCTTCGCCCAGCAGCGGCTCTGGTTCCTGGACCAGCTCGAGCCGGGGGACCCGACCTACAACGTCCCGTCCGCGGTCCGCCTGACCGGCGAGCTGTCTGTCGATCTGCTGGAGCGGATCTTCGCCGAGGTGGTGCGCCGGCACGAGGCTCTGCGCACCACGTTCGCCGGGCGAGAGGGGCGGCCGGTGCAGGTCATCGCCCCCGGGCCCTGTCCGGACCTGCCGGTCGTCGACCTTTCGGACCTGCCGGAGCCGGAGGTGGAGGGGCGCGGGCTCGCCCTGGAGGAGGCCCGGCGGCCGTTCGACCTGGCGCGGGGGCCGCTGCTGCGGCTGACCCTGGCGCGGCTGGGCGCGCGGGAGCACCTGCTGCTGATGACCCTGCATCACATCGTCAGCGACGGCTGGTCCATGGGCGTGCTGGTGCGGGAGGTGGGGACCCTCTGCGAGGCCTTCTCCCAGGGTCTGCGGTCGCCTTTGCCGGACCTGCCGGTGCAGTACGCGGACTTCGCGGTCTGGCAGCGGAGCTGGTTGCGGGACGAGGTCCTGGAGGGCCAGCTCGCGTACTGGCGGGGCCAGCTCGACGGCGCGCCGCGGGTGCTGGAGCTGCCGGCCGACCGGCCGCGGACGGCGGTGAAGACCTACCGGGGGGCGGCGTGGACCGTCGCCCTGCCGTCGCGGCTGTCCGAGGCGGTGCGCGGGCTCTGCCGCCGGGAGGGCGCGACGCCCTTCATGGTTCTGATGGCATCCTGGGCGGCCGTGCTCGGCCGTCACGCCGGTCAGGAGGACGTGCTCGTCGGTACGCCGATCGCCGGCCGCAACCGCCGTGAGATCGAAGGCCTGATCGGCTTCTTTGTCAACACTTTGGTTCTACGCGCCAATCTGTCGGGGTCGCCCCCTCTCGGCGATCTGGTGGCCCGGGTCCGCCAAGCGGCCCTCGACGCCTATACCCATCAGGACGTGCCCTTCGAGCGGCTCGTGGAGGAGCTGGTCCCCGAGCGCGACATGGCCCACTCGCCGCTGTTCCAGGTCATGCTCGCGCTCCAGAACGCCGCCGGCGCCGCCGGCGCCCGCGGCGGAGCGCTGCCGGGGCTCACGTTGACGCCGCTCGAGGTGGACGGTGGGACGACGAAGTTCGACCTCACGTTGTCGCTCCAGGAGGGGCCGGCGGGGATCGGGGGCTCCCTCGCCTACAACACCGACCTGTTCGACGGCAGCACGGCGGCGCGCCTGTGGAGCCGGTTCACGGCCCTGCTGGAGGCGGCCGCCGCGAGCCCGGATCTCCCCCTGTCCGAGCTGCCGATGCTCCTGCCCGCGGAGCGGCATCAGGCGCTGGTGGAGTGGAACGACACGGCGCGGACCTATACCTCCGAACCCTGCCTCCACGAGCTGTTCGCGCGGCAGGCGCGGCGCACGCCGGACGCCGTGGCCGTCTCGTTCGAAGGCCGCGAGCTGACCTACGGCGAGCTGGACCGCCGGGCCAACCGTCTGGCCCACCGCCTGATCGGCCTGGGCGTCGAGCCGGACGATCGGGTGGGCGTGCTGCTGGAGCGCTCGCCGGAGATGGTCGTGGGGCTGCTCGGCGTCCTCAAGGCGGGAGCCGCCTATGTCGCGCTCGACCCTGCCCATCCGGCCGAGCGCCTGGCGCTGCTGATCGCGGGCTCGGGAGCCGGAGTGGTGATCGAGAACGCCGACGTTCTGGAGGAGATCGAAGGCCGGCCGGACACGGCCCCGGCGGTGGGACTGAGCGGTGACCACCTGGCCTACGTCCTGTTCACCTCCGGCTCGACCGGCACGCCCAAAGGCGTGATGATCCCGCACCGCGGCATCGTCAACCGGCTGCTCTGGGATCACGAGGCCTTCGGTTTCGCCTCACGGGACCGGGGCCTGCAGAAGACCCCGCTCACCTTCGACGTCTCGGTCTGGGAGCTCTTCTGGCCCCTGCTGGCCGGCGCGCGGTTGGTGCTCGCCCGTCCGGAGGGGCAGAAGGACCCCGCCTACCTGGCCGGCTTGATCGTCCGGGAGGGGATCACGGTAGTCCACTTCGTGCCTTCGATGCTGCAGGCGTTCCTGGAGACTCCGGAGCTGCCGGACCTCTCGTCCCTGCGCCTGGTCATGGCGGGAGGCGAGGCCCTGCCGCTGGAGCTGGTCCGGCGGGTCTCGCTCCGGGCGCCCGGCGCCGGGATGTACAACCGGTACGGCCCGACCGAGGCCTCGGTGAGCGTCAGCGTCTGGGCGTGCGAGCCGGACCCGGTCCGCTCGACGGCCCCGATCGGACGCCCGATCGCCAACCTGTGCCTCTACGTGATGGACCGGGAGCTGCGTCCCCAACCCCCCGGCGTGCCCGGCGAGCTGCTCCTCGGCGGCACGGGGCTGGCGCGCGGGTACCTGGGCCGGCCGGACCTGACCGCGGCGGCGTTTATCCCGGATCCGTTCGCCGGCGAGGCCGGCGCGGGAGGACGCCTGTACCGCACCGGCGATCTGGCACGCCTGCTTCCGGACGGCACCGTGGAGTTCCTCGGCCGCATCGATCATCAGGTGAAGGTCCGGGGCTTCCGCATCGAGCTGGGGGAGATCGAGGCCGTCCTGGCGAGCCACCCGGGGGTCCGGGAGTGCGTGGTCCTGGCGCGGGAGGACGTCCCGGGCGTACGCCTGCTCGTCGCCTATGTCGCCGGGGACCCGCGGTCGTTGGAGACGGGAGACCTGACGGCGTTTCTGGGCGCGAGGCTTCCCGACTACATGGTGCCGCCGGCCCTCGTCCTCCTCGACGCTCTGCCGCTGACGTCCAGCGGCAAGGTGGACCGGAAGGCTCTGCCGGCTCCGGAGCGGCCCCGCCTGACGGACCTGGAGGAGCGCGAGGCCGGTGATCCGGTCGAAGAGCTGCTGGCGGGGATCTGGTCGGAGGTGCTGGGGCTCGACGCCGTCGGTCTCCACGACGACTTCTTCGCCCTCGGCGGCCACTCCCTGCTGGCGACCCAGGTGATATCCCGGCTGCGCGGAGTGCTCGCGGTGGAGCTGCCGTTGCGGCACCTGTTCGAGTCGCCGACGGTGGCGGGCCTGGCGCGGGCGGTGCGGCAGGCCAGCGGTCAGGACGGGCCGGAGGCGCCGCCGATCGTTCCGGTGCCCCGGGACGTCCGGAACGGCGAGCTGCCGCTGTCGTTCGCCCAGCAGCGGCTCTGGTTCCTGGACCAGTTCGACCCGGGAGACCCGGCCTACAACATCCCGTCCGCGGTGCGCCTGACGGGCGAGCTGTCGCCCGCCCTGCTGGAGCGGATCCTGGCCGAGGTGGTGCGCCGGCACGAGGCGTTGCGCACCACCTTCGCCTCCCGGGAGGGCTGGCCGGTGCAGGTCGTGACGGAGATGCGGCCGGCGTTGCCGATCGTCGACGTGTCGAATCTGCCGGAGGAGCGGGCGCGCGAGCTCGCCCTGGAAGAGGCCCGGCGGCCGTTCGATCTGGCGCGCGGACCGCTGCTGCGTCTGTCCCTGGTACGTCTGGGCGAGCGGGACCACCTCCTGTTGCTGACGATGCACCACATCGTCAGCGACGGCTGGTCCATGGGCGTTCTGCTGCGTGAGGTGGGGGTCCTGTACGAGGCCTTCTCCCGGGGCCTGCCGTCGCCTTTGCCGGAGCTGCCGGTGCAGTACGCCGACTTCGCGGTCTGGCAACGGAGCTGGCTGCGGGGCGAGGTCCTGGAAGGCCAGCTCGCGTATTGGAAGCGCCAGCTCGAAGGGGCTCCGCGGGCGCTGGAGCTGCCGGCCGACCGGCCGCGGCCGGCGGTGCAGACCTTCCGCGGCGCTGCGCTGCCGGTGAGCCTCCCCGCGGAGCTGTCGGAGAGGGTGCGGGGCCTCTGCCGGCGCCTGGGAGTGACGCCCTTCATGGCGCTGCTGGCGGCCTGGTCGGTGCTGCTGGGACGCCACGCGGACCAGCCGGAGGTGCTCGTAGGCACGCCGATCGCCGGCCGCAACCGCCGCGAGGTCGAGGGGCTGATCGGCTTCTTCGTCAACACCCTGGTGCTGCGGGCGGACCTGTCGGACGCGCCGAGCTTCGGCGAGCTGCTGGGCCGCGTGCGCCGGGCGGCGCTCGACGCCTACACCCACCAGGACCTCCCCTTCGACCGTCTGGTCGAGGAGCTGGTGCCCGAACGCGACCTCTCCCGTCCGCCGCTGTTCCAGGCGATGTTCGCGTTGCAGAACGCCCCCGGCGGAGTGCTGCGGCTTCCGGGCCTCACCCTGTCTCCGGTCGCGGTGGAGAGCCGGACCACCAAGCTCGACCTCACCTTGGGCCTCCAGGAGGAGGCCGGGCGCTTCGTCGGTGGTCTGGAGCACAACACCGACCTGTTCGACGGCGGCACGGCGGCGCGGCTGCTGGCCCGTTTCGAAGCCTTGCTCGAAGGCGCGGTGAACGGTCCGGGTCTCGCCCTGCCGGACCTGCCCCTGCTGCTCCCCGCGGAGCGGCACCAGGTACTGCTGGATTGGAACGACACGCGGAGCGAATACCCGCGCGAGGCGTGCGTCCACGAGCTGTTCGAGACCGTGGCCCGGAGCTTCCCGGACGCCCCCGCGGTGCTCGGGGAAGGGGACGTCTGGAGCTATGGCCGTCTGGACGAGGCGTCGAACCGGCTGGCGCGCCGGCTGCGCTCCCTGGGGGTCGGCCCGGAGACCGCCGTGGGCGTTGCCATGGAGGGCTCGCCGGAGCTGATCCTGGGCATCCTGGCCGTCCTCAAGGCCGGCGGCGCCTATTTGCCCCTGGACGCCGGCTATCCGGATGAGCGCCTGGCGTTCATGCTGGCCGACGCCGGGGCGCGGGTCGTGCTGGTCCACTCCCGGACACGGCGGCGGCTGGAGTCGCTGGGATGCCAGGCGCTTCTGCTCGCGGTGGAAGAGGACGGGTGGAGGGAGGAGGACGGAGGCCCGCTCGCGGTGGGCGTTCCGGCCGAGGGTCTGGCCCTGGTGATCTACACCTCGGGCTCGACGGGCCGGCCGAAAGGGGTGGCGCTGCCGCACCGGGGGATCGTGCGTCTGGTCCGTGAGACCAACTACCTGCGGCTGGGCCGCGACGACCGTATGGGGCAGGCCGCCAACATCGGCTTCGACGCGGCGACGCTCGAGATCTGGGGGGCGCTGCTCCACGGCGCGGCCCTGGTGCTGATCCCGCGCGAGGTGACGCTGTCGCCGGCGGAGCTGGCGTCGCACCTGCGGCGGAACGAGGTGACGACGCTGTTCCTGACCACGGCGCTGTTCCATCAGGTCGCGCGCGAGGCGCCGGGGACGCTCGCGTCGCTGCGCACCGTGATGTTCGGCGGCGAGGCGTCGGATCCGGGCGCGGTGGCCCGGGCGGTGGGAGAGGGCGGACCGCAGCGGCTGGTGCACCTCTACGGTCCGGCGGAGAGCACGACGCTCGCCACCTGGCACCCGGTGGGAGAGGTGCCGCCGGGGGCGGTGACGGTGCCGATCGGCTTGCCGGTGGGCAACTCGTCGGTCTTCGTCCTGGACCGCCGGCAGGATCTGGTCCCGCCCGGCATGGTGGGGGAGCTCTGCGTCGGCGGCGACGGCCTGGCCCGCGGCTATCTGAACCGGCCGGACCTGACGGCGGAACGGTTCATCCCCTGGGCGACGGGGGAGCGCCTCTACCGCAGCGGCGACCTGGCGCGGCAGCGCCCGGACGGAGCTGTCGAGTTCGTCGGCCGCCGCGACGACCAGGTCAAGATCCGCGGCTTCCGGATCGAGCCCGGAGAGGTCGTGGCCGTCCTGACGGCGCACCCGGCGGTGCTCGAGGCGGTCGTGCTCGCCCGTGAGGAGGTCCCCGGCGAGCGCCGCCTCATCGCCTGGGTGGCGCCGCGTCCCGCCGCCGGCCCCGAGCCGCAGGCGCCCGTCCTCCGCGCCTGGCTGCGGGAGCGTCTGCCGGACTACATGGTCCCCTCGGCTTTCGTGATCCTGGAGTCTCTGCCGCTGACCCCCAACGGCAAGGTGGACCGCCGGGCGCTGCCCGCTCCGGAGCGGACCCGCTCCACGGGCGCGGAGGGCTTCGATGCTCCGCGGGATCCCGTCGAGGAGCTGCTGGCGGGCATCTGGGCCGAGGTGCTGGGGCTCGGCCGGATCGGAGCCGACGAGGACTTCTTCGCCCTGGGCGGGCACTCCCTCCTGGCCACCCAGGTGATCTCCCGGGTGCGCACGGTCGCAGGGGTGGAGCTGCCGCTGCGGGCGTTGTTCGAGTCGCCGACGGTCTCGCGGCTGGCCCGGGCGGTGCGGGAGGCGCGCCGGGAGGGAGGGCCGGAGGCGCCGCCGATCGTACCGGCGCCCCGGAGCGCTGTGGAGGCAGGGCTGCCCCTCTCCTTCTCCCAGCAGCGTCTCTGGTTTCTGGATCAGCTCGAGCCGGGCAGCCCGGCCTACAACATCCCCCTGGCCGTCCGCCTGACGGGCGAGCTGAACGTGGACCTGCTGGAGCGGATCTTTGCCGGGGTGGTGCGCCGGCACGAAGCGCTGCGCACCACCTTCGCCTCGCGCGAGGGCCAGCCGGTGCAGGTCGTGACGGAGTTGCGTCCGGAGCTGCCGGTGATCGACCTGTCGGACCTGCCGGAGCGGGAGGCGCGGTCGCGCGGGCTTGCCCTGGAAGAGGCCCGGCGGCCCTTCGACCTCCGGCGCGGGCCTCTGCTGCGTCTCGCCCTGGTACGGCTCGGCGGGCGGGACCACCTGCTGCTGATGACGATGCACCACATCGTCTCGGACGGCTGGTCCATGGGTGTGCTGTTGCGGGAGATCGGCGTCCTGTACGAGGCCTTCTCCCGGGGCCTGTCTGATGCTCTCCGGGTGCTGCCGGAGCTGCCGGTGCAGTACGCGGACTTTGCCTGGTGGCAGCGGAGCTGGCTGCGGGGCGAGGTCCTGGAGGCCCAGCTCTCCCATTGGAAGCGCCGGCTCGACGGGGCCCCGCGGGTGCTGGAGCTGCCGGCCGACCGGCCACGGCCGGCCGTACAGACCTTCCGGGGCTCCCGGCTGCCGGTGAGCCTCCCGGTGGCGCTGTCGGAGAGGATACGGGAGCTGTGCCGGCGTCAGGGGACGACGTCCTTCATGGTCCTCCTGGCGGCCTGGTCGGCGCTGCTGGGGCGCCACGCGGGCCAGCCGGAGGTGCTCGTCGGTACGCCGATCGCCGGCCGCAACCGCCGGGAGATCGAAGGGTTGATCGGATTCTTCGTCAACACCCTGGTGCTGCGGGCCGATCTGTCGGGCGCGCCGGTTTTCGGGGAGTTGCTGGGCCGCGTGCGCCGGACCGCGCTCGACGCCTACACCCACCAGGACCTCCCTTTCGATCGCCTGGTCGAGGAGCTGGTGCCCGAGCGCGACCTCTCCATCTCGCCTCTGTTCCAGGTGATGCTGACCCTGCAGAACGTCTCCGGGCAGTCTTTCGAGCTGCCGGGGCTGGCTCTGTCCCCGGTCGCCGTGGACAGCCGGATGGCCAAGCTCGACCTCTCGTTGGGCTTCCAGGAGGATGCCCACGGCTTCACCGGAACGCTCGAGCACAATACCGACCTCTTCGACGGCAGCACCGCGGCCCGCCTGCTGGCCCGCTTCCAGGCGCTGCTGGAGGCTGCGGTCGGAGATCCCGGCCTCGCGCTCGCGGAGCTGCCGCTGCTGCTCGCCTCGGAGCGGCACCAGGTCCTGCTGGAATGGAACGACACGTCGGCCTCTCTTCCGGCGGGCCTCTGCCTGCACGAGCTGGTCTCCGCCCAGGCGCGGCGGACGCCGGAGGCGGTCGCCGCGAGCTTCGAGAGCGAGGCGCTGAGCTATGGCGAGCTGGAGCGCCGGGCCAACCG
>JBKKAU010000088.1:0-2588 GCA_046714475.1 Thermoanaerobaculia bacterium | reverse complement strand
TTCGCCCTGCTCACCGAGCGCCTGCAGCCCGAGCGCGACCCCAGCCGGCCGCCGTTGGTCGCGGCCATGCTCACCTACGAGAAAGCCCCGGCGCCGGAGCTTGCCGCGCTCGCCGCCTTCGCCGTGGGCCTGCCGGGCGCCCGGATCGACCTCGGGGGTCTGGTCCTGGAGTCGCTCCCGCTCGCGCCGCCCGCGGCCCAGCTCGACCTCTCGCTCACCGCGGCCGAGCTGCCCGACGGGCTCGCCCTCTCCATGCAGTGGGATGCCGATCTGTTCGACGCCGCGACCGTCGACCGCCTGACCGGACACCTCGACCGCCTGCTCGCCGGGATGGCAGAGGGTCATCGCTCCGTCGCAGAGCTGCCGCTGCTCTCCCCGGCCGAGCGCCACCATGTGATCGCCGAGTGGAACGACACGGCGGTGCCGCGTTCTCCGGGGCTCCTCCTGCATCGCCTCTTCGAGGACCAGGCGGCCCGCACGCCGGACGCGCCGGCCGTGGTGTTCCAGGGTGAGGCCCTGACCTATGCCGCGCTCGACGCCCGCGCTGGCCGGCTGGCGCGGCGCTTGCGGCGGCTGGGCTGCGGTCCGGAGAGCCGCGTCGGCGTCTCCCTGGAGCGCTCCTTCGACTTGGTCGTCGCCCTCCTCGGCGTGCTCAAGGCCGGGGCCGCCTATGTGCCGCTCGATCCCGACTACCCGCGCGAACGGCTGGCCTTCGTGCTGGAGGACGCGGCGCCGCGGGTGCTGATCACCCAGAGCGGTCTCGCGCTCCCAACGGCTCCAGGGACCACGGTCCTCTGTCTCGACTCCGAGACTCTCGACGGGGACACCGGCGTGCCGGTCACCGGGGACGACCGCCAGCTCGCCTATGTCCTCTATACCTCGGGCTCGACGGGCCGTCCCAAGGGGGTGGGCGTCCCCCACCAGGCCCTGGTGAACTTCCTCGAATCGATGCGCCGTACTCCTGGCTTCTCCCCGGGGGAGCGGCTGCTCGCCGTCACCTCGCTCAGCTTCGACATCGCGGCGTTGGAGATCTTTCTCCCTTTGATCGTGGGCGGCTGCGTCGAGCTGGCCAGCCGGGCGGAGGCCGCGGACGGCGCGCTCCTGGCGGACCGGCTGCGCGCGTCCGGGGCTTCCGTGCTGCAGGCGACGCCGGCGACCTGGCGGATGCTCCTCGACTCGGGCTGGGCCGGCGATCCCGATCTGCGGGCGCTGTGCGGCGGCGAGGGGCTGCCCCGCGAGCTGGCGGAATCTCTCGCCGGGCGGACCCGCGAGCTGTGGAACCTCTACGGCCCCACCGAGACCACGGTCTGGTCGGCCGCCGCACGCGTCCGGGCCGGCGAGACCGGTCCGGTCTCGATCGGCCGGCCGATCGCGGACACCCGGATCCACCTGCTCGACCGCCACCTCCAAACCGTGCCTCCCGGAGCGCCCGGCGAGCTCTGGATCGGCGGCGCGGGCTTGTCGCGGGGCTATCTCGGCCGGCCGGACCTGACGGCGGAGCGCTTCCTGCCAGACCCGTTCGCGGCCTTGGAGGGGGGGCCGGGAGGACGCCTCTACCGGACGGGCGACCTGGCCCGCCATCTTCCCGGCGGACGGATGGAGGTGCTGGGGCGCATCGATCATCAGGTCAAGGTCCGGGGCTTCCGCATCGAGCTGGGGGAGATCGAGGCGGCGCTGGCCGCGATGCCCGGAGTCCGTGAGGCGGTCGTCATCGCCCGCGAAAGCCCGTCGGGCGACCGGAGGCTGGTGGCTTATGTAGTGGGCACCGCCGATATCGACGCGCTGCGCGGGCGGCTGCCGGACTACATGGTCCCCTCCGCCCTGGTGACGCTCCAGTCTTTGCCCCTCACTCCCAACGGCAAGGTGGACCGCAAGGCGTTGTCTGCCGGGGCGGCGCCGGAATGGGAAAGCGCCGAAGACGGCTACCTGGCGCCGCGCACGGCGGTCGAAGAGATCCTCGCCGGCATCTGGGCCGAGGTGCTCGGGGTGGAGAGGGTCGGCGCGGCCGGCCACTTCTTCGAGCTGGGGGGCCATTCTCTGCTGGCGACCCGGGTGGCGTCGCGCCTGCGCGGCGCCCTGGGCATCGAAGTGCCGTTGCGCGACCTCTTCGCGGCGCCGCGGCTGGCGGACTTCGCCGCCCGGGTTGAAGCGGCGCGGCGGACCGGCGCGGTCCTGTCCGCTCCGCCCCTCCTCGCGGCGCCGCGCGAGGGGTCCCTGCCGCTGTCGTTCGCGCAGCAGCGGCTCTGGTTCGTCGATCAGCTCGAACCGGGCAGCCCGCTCTACAACATGCCCGGGGCGCTGCGCACCGAAGGGCCGTTGGACGGCGCGGTGCTCGCCCTCTGCCTCGGGGAGATCGTGCGCCGGCACGAGGCGTTGCGCACGGTCTTCGCCGCACGGGACGGCGCGCCGGTGCAGGTGATCCGGCCAGCGGAGCCGTTCGTGCTGCCGGTGGTAGATCTGTCGGATCTGTCCGATCGGCCGGATCAGTCCGATCTCAAAGCCCGGCACGTCCTCGCCCTCGCCCAGGACGAGGCCGCCCGGCCATTCGATCTCGCCCGCGGGCCGCTGCTGCGCGGCGTGCTGCTGCG
>JBKKAU010000087.1:0-2270 GCA_046714475.1 Thermoanaerobaculia bacterium | reverse complement strand
CGTCCAGACCCCGGCGGGCCTCTCGGTGCGGCGCTGGGCCGGGGAGGAGCCGTTCCTCATCCCGGGGGAGGATCTCAGCCTCGTCGCCCGGTCGCCCGAGGTGCAGGCGGGCGCCGGCACGGTGCCGGTGATCCTGGAGGTCCGGCGGGGCGTGGACCAGCTGCGTCTGGGAAGCCGCGTCGAGGCCGAGGTGCTGCTGCCCCAGAACCTCTCCGGGATCGTGGTCCCCGCCTCGTCTCTCGTGGACGACAGCGGGATCGAGGTGGTCTACGTCCAGCTCGGAGGGGAGAGCTTCGACCGCCGGGAGGTCCGGGTCGAGGCCCGCCAGGGACCGCGCGCCCTGGTGCGCGGCATCGCGGCCGGCGAGCGCATCGTGACGAAGGGCGGCAACGCCATCCGCCGCAGCTCGCTGCTGGGCTCCGGCGCGGTCGAAGGGCACGTCCACTAGGGGGCCGCCATGCTGAACGCCATCATCCAATTTTCCCTTCGCCACCGCGGCCTGGTGCTGCTCGCGGCCGGGCTCCTGCTGGTCCTCGGCTCCGTCTATGTGTCGAGCCTGCCGCTGGACGTCTTCCCCGACGTGAGCGCGCCCACCGTCACCGTGCTCACCGAAGCCGTCGGCATGGCGCCGGAAGAGGTCGAGCTGTTGGTGACCTTCCCCGTGGAGTCGTTGCTCAACGGCGCGCCCGGCGTGCGCCGGGTGCGCTCGGTCTCGGCCGCCGGCATCTCGGTCGTCTGGGTGGAGTTCGGCTGGGGCGAGGACGTCTACCGCGCCCGCCAGGTCGTCTCCGAGCGCCTGCAGGGGGCGCAGCTCCCGGCGAACGTCGATCCGCCGCAGCTCGGTCCGATCAGCTCGGTGATGGGCGAGATCACGTTCATCGCCCTGACCTCCCGCACCGTCTCCCCCATGGAGCTGCGCCGGCTCGCCGAGACGGTCGTGCGCCGCACCCTGCTCTCCGTGCCGGGCATCTCCCAGGTCGTTCCGATCGGGGGGGACGTGCGGGAGTACCAGGTCGAGGCCGACCCGATCGCGCTCGCCCAGCGGGGGATCACCATCGACGAGCTCACGGAGGCCCTGGAGAAGGCGAGCCGCAGCTCGGCCGCCGGCTTCCACGTGGACCGCGGGCAGGAGTACCTGGTACGAGGGCTCGGTCAGGCCCAGGGCGCCGCGGACCTCGCCTCCACGGTCGTGCGCACCGAGAACGGCGTACCGGTGACGGTGGGCGACGTGGCCGACGTCCGCGAGGGCTCGGAGCCCAAGCGGGGTACCGCCTCGTACAAGACGCGGCCGGCGGTCATCCTCTCCCTCCAGAAGCAGCCGGATGCCAACACCCTCGAGCTCACCCGCGAGATCGACCGCCTGCTCGCCGGCCTCTCGCGGTCGCTGCCCGAGGGGGTGAAGATCGAGACGGAGAACTTCCGCCAGGCCGACTTCATCCAGGTGGCGATCCGCAACGTGGCGATCGCGTTGCGCGACGGCGCGCTGCTGGTGGTGGTCGTCCTCTTCCTCTTCCTGGGCAACCTGCGCACGACCCTGATCTCGGCGCTGGCCATCCCTCTGTCTCTGGTGGCGGGGGTGCTGGTGATCTCCCTCTTCGGCGAGACGCTCAACACCATGACCCTGGGCGGGCTGACGATCGCCATCGGCGCCCTGGTGGACGACGCCATCATCGACGTGGAGAACGTCTTCCGCCGCTTGCGGCAGGAGCGGGTCAAACCCGAGGGGGAAAGGCGCCCGGCGTTCGAGGTGGTCTTCCGGGCCTCCTCCGAGGTGCGGGGGGCGATCCTCTTCGCGACCTTGATCATCGTCCTGGTCTTCCTGCCGCTGTTCGTGCTGCCCGGCATGGAGGGCCGGCTGCTCCGTCCCCTCGGCCTCTCCTATGTCGCGGCGCTCACCGCCTCGCTCCTGGTGTCGCTCACGGTGACGCCGGTCCTCTGCCTTCTCCTCCTCCCGCGCTCAAAGGCGCTCGACCGGCCCGAGCCCTGGCTGCTGCGGGCCTTCCACCGCGCCTATACGCCGACGCTGGACCTGTCGCTCCGCCATCCCGGGATGTTGATCGGGGCGACCGTGGCGGTCACGGCCGCGGCCGTGGTCCTGGTCTTCTTCCTCGGCCGCAGCTTCCTGCCCCCCTTCAACGAGGGATCGCTGACGGTGTCGGTCGTCAGCCCGCCGGGCATCACCCTGGAGGAGGGCGACGCGGTGGGGCGTCAGGTCGAGCAGGCCCTTCTCGACTTCCCCGAGGTGGTCTCGACCAGCCGCCGCACCGGCC
>JBKKAU010000086.1:0-3682 GCA_046714475.1 Thermoanaerobaculia bacterium | reverse complement strand
AGCCGATCGGCGACAAGATGATCCTGAACGCCGCCTTCCTCGTATCCCGCGACGGCGAGTCCGACTTCGACACCAAGGTCAAGGAGATCGACGCGCGGTACGAGAACCTGATCTTCAAGTACACGGGTCCCTGGCCGCCGTACAACTTCGTCAACATCCGCCTCAAGCTCGAACGGGCCGCCGAGAGCGAGTAGATGTTCATCCTCGACAGCCTCCTGACCGGCGGGCTGCGCTTCGTCTTCGACAAGATCGCCTCGGCGGTCGACGCCGAGATGAACGACACCGACCGCCTGCGCGAGGAGCTGCTGGCGGCGCAGATGCGGTACGAGCTCGGCGAGCTCGACGACGCGGAGTTCGCCGCGCTCGAATCCGACCTGCTGGCGCGCATGCGCGAGCTGCGCGGCGGCCCCCAGGCCGCCGGCCCGGTCTCGTTCACCGGCGGCGGTGGATTCGAGGTGGACGTCACGTTCGGGGGCGACGAGAACGAGGAGTAGGAGAGGGGGCGGTGGGTGGCAGGGAGCGGGGAGGTCAGGTGGGGGGCTTCTTCAGAGGTCTTTCTCAGCCCAATACTCCCTGACCCGCCCTCTTGACACGATCCAGAGCTTCCGGGAGATCTCCCTCTTCTCGAAGGCCTTGACCAGTGTCCGCACGGCTTCGCGCAGATCCTGGTAGCTCATCGGCTCCGGCAACCGGAGGACGGCAATTCCCGTGTAACGCTCCGGCGGATAGTTCAGGATGTGGGAAAAATCGAGATCGAGGGTGACGAGACACCGCTCTTCGGCACGGCAGACCTCGATGAGCACGGCATCCTGGGAACCGCCCAGCCCCTGCTCCCGGGTCATCCGCACATCATGGCTAGCGGCTCGAAAGATCTCAGCGATACCGGGACCGAGATTCTCATCCAGCTTGAGCTTCAACCAGTGACCTCGACAGGTACGTCGAAGTAACGCCCGCGGGCCGTCTCGGACCCGTAGAGCAGACAGGCGCGGATGTCGTCCTCCGTGAGGTGTGGGTAGCTCTGGAGGATCTCTTCGTGGGAGGTGCCTGTCGCGATAAAGTCCAGGATCAAGGAAACCCAGATCCGGGTGCCCCGAATACACGGTTTTCCGAAGCAGATGTTCGGATTGATGGAGATCCGGGCCAGCAGCTCTTCCTTGCTCATGACAGCAGTATACCCGCGGCAGCCTCAGGTGCTTCAAGGGCGGCGCCCCCTCCCTCCCCTCCGCTTCTTCGGCGGCAAGGGCGGAGTGGGCAAGACCACCTGCGCCGCGGCTTCGGCGCTCGGTGCCGCGGAACGGGACGGCCGGCGCGTGCTGGCGGCGTCGACCGATCCGGCGCATTCGCTGGGCGATGCCTTGAGGGCGCGGCTCGGGCCGGAGCCGGTCCCCCTCAAAACCCGCCGCGGTACCCTGCTGGCCGCCGAGCTGTCGGCCGGGCATGCCCTGCGGCGGTTCCAGCGCGAGCAGCGCGGCGCCCTGCGGTCGATCGTCGAGCACGGCACGTTCCTGGACGACCAGGACGTCGACCTCCTGCTGGACCTCTCGCCTCCCGGGCTCGACGAGCTGATCGGCATGCTGGAGCTGGCGCGCCTCGCCCGCCTTTCTCATGACGGCGGCTGGGACGAGGTGGTGGTCGATACGGCGCCCACCGCCCACACCCTGCGCCTGCTGACCGTGCCCGAGTCGCTGCGGCGCTTCGCCTCCGCCCTGGACGGGATGCAGGAGCGGCACCGGACCGTGGTCGAGCGGTTCGGCGGCCGGCCCGTCGCCGACGCGGGCGACGCGCTGATCGCCGAGGTCGAGGCTGACGGCCGGGAACTGGCGGAGCGGCTGCGCGATCCGTCCGCGACCGCCTTCACCTGGGTGATGCTTCCCGAGGCGCTGTCGCTGGCCGAAAGCCGGGACGCCCTGGCCGCCCTGGAGGAGATGGGCGTCCCGGTCGCGGAGATCGTCGTCAACCGGGTGACGCCGGAAGCCCCGGCAGACGGCTGCCCGGTCTGCCGCGAGCGGCGGCGGGCCGAGCTGGCGGTGATCCGCGAGATCCGCGACGCCTTCCCCGGCCGGGAGCTGCGCTTCCTGCCCGCCGAGCCGCGGGAGCCGCGCGGCCTCGCCGGGCTGCGGCGCATGGCGCGGCACCTGGCCTCGCCGTCCCGAAACCAGGATCTCTGTGTAGGGGCGGGGCTTGTCCCCGCCCGGGAGGGGGTAAACCCCTCCCCTACATCAAAGAAGCCAGCCTCTTTCAAACGCAGGCCGCCGGCCTGGCTGGACCGGCTGGCGCCGCCCGGGCTGGAGCTGCTGCTCTTCGGCGGCAAGGGGGGCGTGGGCAAGACCACCTGCGCCGCCGCGGCCGCGCTGGTTATCGCTTCCCAGCGCGCCGCTCACCGCCCCCGGCGCGTGCTGCTGGTCTCGACCGACCCGGCTCACTCGCTGGCGGACGTGCTCGACATACCGCTGGGCGACGACGAGCGGCCGGTGCCCGGGGCGGGGGGTCTCCGGGCGCGCGAGCTCGACGCCGTGCGCGCCTTCGAGTCCTGGCGCGGCCGTCGCCGCGGCGCGGTCGGCGACGCGCTCGCCTCCTTCGCCGGCACCCCCGAAGGCGGTCTGGCGCTCGTCGACCTGCTGGAGGCGCCGCCCCCCGGCGTCGACGAGCTGTTCGCGCTGTCGTTCCTGCTCGACGTTGTCGAAGGGGAGGAAGAGACCGGAGATCCGCCGCTCGTGGTGCTCGACACGGCGCCGGCCGGCCACGCGCTCCGCCTGCTGCAGATGCCCGACGTGGCGCTGGCCTGGGACCACGCCCTGCTCTCCCTGCTGCTCAAGTACCGCGAGGCGCTGCGGCTGGGCGACCTCGCCGCCGAGCTGGTGGAGCTGTCGCGCAGCCTGAAGAAGCTGCGGGCGCGGCTCTCCGACCCGGCGCGTACCCGCTTCGTGGCGGTGACGCGGACCGGCGAGCTGCCCCGGCGCGAGACGGCGCGCCTCCTGGAGTCCCTCGGCGGCCTCGGGATCGCCGTACCGGCGGTGCTGGTCAACGCCGTGTCGGAGGAGGGGTGCGGCCGTTGCGCCGGCCTGGATGGCGAGGGCGCTGGCCGGACGGTCGCGGCCCTGCGGCGGCGGTGCCCCGCGGCGTGCGATATCATGATCGCCCCTGCCGTGTTCCCGCCGCCCCGCGGCGTCGCCGCGCTCGCCGGGTGGGCCCGGGGATGGAAGGACGCTCCATGAGCCGCACCGCCGCGACCTATCTCTATTGCCTCGTCCGCAGCGAAGGGGCGTTCGCCTCGACGCTCGCCGGCGCGCCGGCCGGCCTCCCCCGCGCCTCGCCGCCGCGCGCCCTCTCGGTCGGCGACGCGCTCTGGCTGATCGCCGCCGACGTGCCGCTGCCGGAGTACGGCGCCGACGAGATCCAGCGCCGGCTGCAGGAGATGCCCTGGGTCTCGGAGCGCGCCCTGGCGCACGAGGCCATGGTCGAGCACTTCCTCGCCGCCGGCACCGTCGTGCCGATGAAGCTGTTCACGCTGTTCGCCGCCGACGAGCGGGCGGTGGAGCACGTCCGCGCCGGCCGCGAGCGGCTCGACCGGGTGCTCGACCGGATCGCCGGCTGCTCCGAATGGGGGGTGCGCGTCCACTTCGACCCGGCGCGCGCCCGCGAGGCCGTGGCCGGCGACGCCCGGCGCGAGGCCGAGGGGCAC
>JBKKAU010000085.1:0-2486 GCA_046714475.1 Thermoanaerobaculia bacterium | reverse complement strand
ACCGCGGGCAGCGGCGAGGGATCGAAGCCGGCCAGGCGCGGCAGCACTTGCTCCGGCACGGCGCCGCCGCACGGCTTCTCGCCCGGCCGCCCGGGCAGGTAGAGGTGCACGTCCGCTCCGGCGCGCGCCAGGGACAGCGCGGCGGATCCCCCGGCGGGTCCGCCGCCGAGCACGGCGATACGGGTCACGCCGTGGATTCTAGCGCGGTGTTCTAGCTGGGGTGGGTCTCTTCCGTCTCGTCCTCGATCTCTTCCACGGCCAGGAGGACGACGGTGATGTTGTCGATGCCGCCGCGCGAGTTCGAGTCGTTGATGAGCCCGCGGCAGATCTCGTGGAGGCTGCGGCCGGAGGCGAGGCGGTCGCGGATGTCGCTGTCGTTGAGCATGCCGGTGAGTCCGTCCGAGCAGAGGAGGAAAAGGTCGCCGGGCCGGACCTCGACCTCGCGCACGTCGACCACTACGTCGCTCTCGCCGCCCAGGGCGCGGGTGACGACGTTCTTGAGCGGATGGGAGCGCGCCTGCTCCTTGGAGAGGAAACCGGCGACCACCTGCTCGTTGACCCAGGTGTGGTCCTGGGTGAGCTGGTCGAGCCGCCCGTCGCGCAGACGGTAGGCGCGGCTGTCGCCGACGTGGGCGACGGCGGCGACCGAGCCGGAGAGCAGCATGCCGACCACGGTGGTGCCCATGCCGTAGAGCGAGCCGTCCTTGGAGATGGCGCGCAGCACGTTTTGGTGCGCGGTCCGGACCGCCGTCTTGAGCAGGTTCGAGTGCAGGGCCAGCCGGGAGTCCGACGGCGGGCGGGTGGCGTCGGGGTCGGCGCCGGCCACGTAGTCGCGGATGGCGGTCACCGCGATCTGCGCCGCGACCTCGCCATGGCTGTGGCCGCCCATGCCGTCGGCGACCACATAGAGGTGGTTCTGGTCGTCGATCTGGAAGTAGTCCTCGTTGTGGAGGCGGGTCAGCCCGACGTCCGAGAGGCCGCAGGCCTTGACGCGCATCATCAGCCGGTCGTCCTTCCGAAGAAGCCGCCGCGCTTGGAGGGGGAGCTCAGCTCCTCCAGGGCGCGGCGGATGGCGGGATCGTCGTCGCCCCACTCGACCGCCTGGTTGTAGTAGTAGCGGGCGCGCTCGATCTGGCCGTCCAGGGCGTAGATCCGTCCCGCCAGCTTGAGGTACGAGGCGTTCATCGGCTCCAGCTCACAGGCGCGCTGGATCGCCGCCACGGCGCGGCTCATCCAGTTGCTCTGCTGGCTGGAGGCGAGCGCCAGGTGATGCCAGGCCTGCGCGTTGTGCGGCTCGGCCTGCGTGGCGCGGTCGAAGTTGTCGGCCGCCTCCAGGAAGTTCTTCTCTTTGTAAGCCTTGATCCCGCGTTGCAGGTACAGGCGGACGAGCTGCCGCGGGTCCGCGGCCTGGTCGGCCGGGCGCGCCAGCTCCAGGTCGTGCTGCCGGCGCCGGTCCGGGTCGACGAGGACGTTGAACGCCTGCGTGATCTCCTGGAACTCCGTCTCGGCGGCGCTCTTGGCTTCGCCCTGGAAACGGTCGGGATGGCGCTCCCGGGCGAGCTGCCGGAAGCGCTGGCGGATCTGCTCGGACGAGGCGTTGCGCGGCAACGCGAGGATTGCGTAGAGGTCCCTGGCCATGTTGATGCCCTAGCGTTGCTTGATTGTATACAAACGGAGAGCCATGGAACGCACGGCGTCGGGGACATTGCGGTCCCGGGCCAGGTCGCGCAGGTCGCGCACCGACAGTTTGGGCACCAGGCGCAGGGACGTCGGCAGCGGCGTCCGCGGGTTGAGGACCAGGGCCTTGGCGATGTTGTACTTGCTCACCCACTCGCGCCGGCGGGCGATCTCGATCAGGACGTCCTCGATCACCGAGCGGTTGCTGGCGGCCTGCTCGACCTCCTGGTCGGACATGGCGTTGTTGCGCAGCACGGCGATCGCGACCTGGGCGTTGGCGTCGCGCAGCAGCATGTTGCGCAGGGTCCGCGACGCGCCGCGCGTCAGCTTGAGCCGGGCCGGGACGGGGAGCATGCGGATCTGCCCTTCGGAGAGGCCGGTCTTCTCCTCGATCTCGCCCTCGACAGGCAGCGTCCGCACCGCCGCCACCGCCACCTCGAGACCGACGTCGTCCATCTCCTCGAGATCTTCCAGCGGCGAGTAGACCGGGGCGGTCCGCTCGCGCGGCAGCAGGTGCTGGCGGTATTCGACGATGCGGCGCTGGCTGTAGTTGCTGAGGTGCGGGTTCTGCTCCAGGGCGTCGAGGATCGCCGGCTCCTCGACGATGGCGTCCTGCCGCAGCAGCAGGATCTCCTGCAGGTCCGGGGGGAGACGGCCGGCGAGCCCGACCAGCAGCCGGCGCGGCACGTCGCGGCGGCGCAGGATGGTCTCGACCACCTGCGGATGGGTGGCCTCGGCGGCGAAGAAGGCCAGCACCTCCTCGCCCGCGCCCTGCGACAGGAACGGCGTGGCGACGCGCGGATCCAGCG
>JBKKAU010000084.1:0-4308 GCA_046714475.1 Thermoanaerobaculia bacterium | reverse complement strand
TGACCGCCGATCACGGCGAGGCGTTCGGCGAGCACGGCTCCTGGACGCACGGCGGCAGCGTCTATGAGGAGGAGGTCCGCGTTCCGCTCCTCCTCGTCCTGCCCGACGGCGAGCACGCCGGTCGACGGGTGGAGACGCCCGTGCAGACGGTCGACCTCTACCCCACGGTGCTGGAGCTGCTGGGCATCGACCCGCCCCCCCAGGTCCAGGGCATCAGTCTGCTGCGCCCTCTGCGCGGCGAGGCCGATGCCGCGCGCGCGGTGTTCAGCGAGGCCCGGGTGACGCCCCTGCCGGCCCGGCCCCGCGACGGCCAGCTCGTGGCGGTGCGCGCCGGCGCCTGGAAGCTGATCTACAACCGCACCGCCCGGCAAGCCGAGCTCTACCACCTCGCCTCGGACCCCGGCGAGACGCGGGACCTCTTCGACCGCGAGCCGGCGCGAGCGAGGGAGCTGCTGCGACTCCTCCGCCGCTTCGACGCCGAGACGGCGGAGCGTAGGCGTTGGACGCCGGGGCACGAGGGACTCCCGGCAGACGTGACCGAGGAGCTTCGCGCCCTGGGTTACGTGCG
The DNA here is from genome assembly GCA_046714475.1 of Thermoanaerobaculia bacterium. Taxonomy (GTDB): domain Bacteria; phylum Acidobacteriota; class Thermoanaerobaculia; order Multivoradales; family UBA5704; genus DASPJI01. The sequence continues at coordinate 3,740 of JBKKAU010000084.1, read as the reverse complement.
CTAGCTCGGGCAGGCCGCCGGCCGCGGCCCCCCGCCGCGCCAGGAGCGGCCGAACCCGTTCCCCGATGCTTTCGACGAGCTTTCTCGTTGACACCAAGATCCAAGGATCACGGGAGAGTGATCCGGATCACGCGGCCCCGGCCGACACGCTGCTCTGTGCCGGCCGGCAGCGAAAGCCGCTACTGAACCCCTGCTACGCAGTGCGAACATTCAGTGCTATCGGGGTCATGATCACTATGACACGTACGGGCCGGCGGGCAATCTTCTTTGTCCAGGGTGCCGTCCCAGCCTGCCGCGAAGTTGGAAGTTCCAGGGAGGAAGGTGTCCGGTACGGAGTCGAAGTTGGTATCCACCATCACACCCCCACTCTTCTTCAAGCCCTTCGCGTTGGAAGCGAAGGCCCAGGTGAAATGGGGGTTTACAGGGAAGCGGATCTCATGCGGCGGCAGCTCGAGCTGCTTGCCCAGGCCAGAGACCGGTATAAAGACGAACTTCGCCCGGACCGTGAGCCGAGCCAGGAATCGCCCGCCGTATTTGCCCGTCCGCACGATCCGCATCGAGGTGATCGGCTGCGCTCCGTCGAGTACCACTCGCACCTTGAAGCTCCCGCAAGTGGTTTTGATGGGAGCGGCGCTCTCGAGCTGAAGGGCGCGGACCTGGAGGCGGGTCCTGGCGATGCCTCTTTTGTTAAACGGCGCATCGTCCAGCCGTTGGACGATCGTGTCGGTCTTGCGCAACTCTCCGGAGAGGGCGGTGGCCACCGGGATACCCCTCCAGGTGACCTTGCCTCTGAAGGACGCGGACCCCCTGCAGAAGAAGCCGGCGGGAATCGGCTCGCGGGAGAAGTCTACGAAGCTCGAACCATCGTCCGGAGTATGGAACAGATCGATCCCTTGGTAGATGACGTTATCGGCCGCGGAGGAAGGCAGGGCGATGAAGGCCGCGATAAGGGCTAGCCAGATCTCTTTTCTCATGATGAGACCTCGATTGGTAGGTCGTAGTTTTTCTCTCTCCTCACGGGAACGGGGTAGTAACCAGGGGCGGAATCTCGGGGCCGGGCTCCTCCAAGGAGGCCCTCGAACCTGGATCTGGGGCGGGCGAGCGTGGAAGCTCATGGGACTCACCATCGGTAGTCGGCCGGGCTTCCATCCACAGGGCGCGGAACCGCGGGCGACAAGCAGAGACTAAAGGAGACGCTGGCAAAAAACTTCTCCGGAATTGCTCATTTAGGGTTGAGCCTCATGAAAGCCTGTTGTCGTAAGCTCCTCCTCGCATGCGACGTCAGCGGTTCAGGCTCCTCCCGCCGCCGCCGTGCCGCCTGATGCTGTAGACTGCCCCGCCAGAAGCGCCGCCTCATCCGCCCCAGCGCGGCGCCCGCACCTGAAGACGCGACCGTGAAGATCGTCCACACAAGCGACTGGCATATTGGCCGCCGATGGAAGGGGATCCAGCGCCTCGACGAGCTGGAGGCCGTGCTCGAACATCTCGCGGCCTTCATCGAAAGGCATTCCATCGACCTCGTCCTCCATACCGGGGACGTCTTCGAAAGCCGGAACCCGCCTGCCGAGGCGGAGCAGCTCGTGAACCGGTTCCTGGTCCGCGTGGGTCGAGCCGGAGCGCACATGCTCGTCATCGCCGGCAACCACGACGATCCTCTCCGGCTGGACGCCCGTTCGTTGCTCACGGAGTTTGTCAACGTACAGATCCTCGGCCGCCCGCGCCCGGCCTCCCGGGGAGGGACCCGGATCCTCGAGACCCGTTGTGGAGAGAAGGCGGTGGTCGCGGCGCTTCCGTTCGCATCCCCTGGAGCCTGGGTGTCGGCGCTGGACCTCGCCGGCGAGGAGGCGAGCGCCCGGAGCCAATATGCCCGGATGTTCGAGCGCGCTGTCCAGGATCTCTGCGGCCCCTTTCGGCGCGACGCCGTCAACCTCCTCATGGCGCATACGCACATTGAGGGGGCTCTCTTCGGCGAATCGGAGCGCCGCGTTCACATCGGAGAGGACTGGGCCGCCGCGCCGGAGGCTCTGCCGTCCACGGCGAGCTATATCGCTCTCGGACACATCCACAAGCCGCAGAGGATCGATGGGCCGGTGCCCGCCTACTATGCCGGATCGCTTCTCCAGATGGACTTCGGCGAGGCCGGGGAGGAAAAAACCTTTATCGTCGTCACGGCGTCGCCCGGCAAGCCCGCCACCGTCGAGCATGTACCCTACGAGGGGGGGCTGCCGCTCGTCGACCTTCGCGCCTCGCTCGCGGAGCTCGAGGAGACCGCGGACAAGCATCGCACGGGTTGGTTGCGCGTGACGGTCCCTCTGACGGAGAAGGATCCCGATCTCAATCGAAAGGTCCGCGAGCTGCTCCCCAATGCGCTCGTCGTGCGCGCCGAGCTCCCCGAGGCCGAGGAGCAGCCGGACATCCGGCTGGAGACCGGGATTCCGCCGGTGGGCCACTACGCGGCCTACCATCTCCGCGTGCACCGGCACCCGGCGGACCTGGCCGTCCTGGATACCTTCCAGGACCTCTACGACCAGGCATCCGGGGAGGATTGAGCGCTGCGCCCCGTCCATCTCACCGTCGAGGGTCTCGCGTGCTTCAGGGAGAAGCAGGAGATCGACTTCAGCGCGCTCGAATTGTTCGCCATCTCGGGGCCGACGGGAGCCGGCAAGTCGACTCTGCTGGACGCGATCATCTTTGCGCTCTATGGAGAGATCCCCCGGGTCAACAATCACCATCGGACCGAGATGATCTCGGCGGGCGGGAACCGGGTCGGCGTGGTGCTGGATTTCGACGTCGGTCCGAGCCGCTACCGCATTGCGCGGACTCTCCGGCGCAGCGGTGTTCAAGCGGTGCGATTGGAGACGCGCGACGAAGGCGGCTCCTTCCGGAACCTGGCGGACCAGGTCCGCGCCGCGACCGATCAGGTGGTTCAGATCCTGGGGCTCGAGGCGCCTGCGTTCATGCAAGCCGTGGTTCTGCCGCAAGGCGAGTTCGCCAGGTTTCTCAAAGCGCAACCGAGAGACCGGCGGAGCATGCTGCGCACGCTTCTTCGCCTCGACGTCTACGAGCGGATGCGGGAACGGGCTCAGCGTTGGGCGGCCGCAAGGAAGAGCGCTGTCGATTCGCTGCAGAAGCTCCTGTCGGACGAGTACGCGAGCGTCGATGAGGCCGCTGTCGCCGGGCTGGAGACGGCGCACGCCCGGGTCGTCGAGTCGCTCGAAGCCTCGCGAAAGAGTCGGGACGACGCCCAGGCCGCGCTCGCCCGGCTGCGCGGCCAGCACGCGAAAACCCGAGAGCTTCAGCGGGTCGAAGAGAAGCGAGCCGCTCTGCGCAAGCAGGCCGAGCAGGTGAGCCGTGATCAGGAAAGAATCGAAGCGGCGGCTCGCGCGGTGCCCCTGTTGCCCTTGTTCCATGAAGCGGCCCGGGCTTCGGCCTCCGCCGGGACAGCGAAGAAGGCCTCCGAGGAGGCCCAGGCCCATCACGACTCCGCACAGAAGGATTGGAAGAAGAGGGCCGGCGCGTTGAAGTCGGCGGAGAAAGCCGCCGAGGCGATCCCGGCGATTCGTGAGCACGTGGCTCGCCTCCACCAGGTGCTCGGACGCCTGCCTGAAAGAGAGCAGCTCAAAGCGGCCATCGAGCGGCAGACGCAAGGCTTGAAGGCTCTGGCGGGCGAGCTGTCCGCGCTCGCCGCGACGGTTGCATCGGCGAAGGCCGTGCAAGCGCAACAACAGACAGCCGTCGAC
>JBKKAU010000083.1:0-1926 GCA_046714475.1 Thermoanaerobaculia bacterium | reverse complement strand
CGAAATCGGCGAGCTTCTCCGACCGGATGCCGTAGTGCTGCTTGACCGCCAACTGCAGGACGGTGGCCAGCCGCTCCGCCTCCGTGAGGGTGGTCTGGAGCTGCCGGGAGGCCTCCTGCTTGCTGGCCGTGTGGAGAGCCTGCCGGTCGGAGGCCTCCTGGATCTGGGCGAACAGCGCTTCGAGGCGGGCGCGGCTCGGTTCCAGGTGCTGGAGCTCCTCGCGGTTGCCGGTCAACCTCGCCAGCAGCCGCTGCAGCCTCCCTACTCTCGTGTCCTTAGCCATACTGCTTCTCCTTTCTGGGCCTGAGGCCCGGTGTCTCCGGAACCGGGATCGGCGCCGGTGGTTCAACTTCTTTATGCGAGTACGATAGAGGTGTCCAGCACGTCTGTCAAGACTCTATTTGACGATCTTCCTGTGTTCATCTATTGTATGCACATTGAAGAGGAGGTCGGGTATGCCGTCAGACCGTGAGATCCAGGCGAAGCGCCGGCAGGCCATCGTCGAGATCCTGTCCGAAGACCAGCAGGTGTCAGAGCAGAAGGAGATGGTCGAGCGGCTGCGCGCGAGGGGGATTCCGGCGACGCAGTCGAGCATCAGCCGCGACCTCAAGGTCCTCGGGGCCGTGCGGACCCAGGGGTACTACGAGATTCCCTCCTGGAGCGAAGAGGAGGAGGAAGAGGAAAGCGTCTCGCCGTTCCGCAAGGTGATCTCCTTCGTCCAGGCGGTGAAGCCGGCGGGGCCATACCAGACGCTGGTCGTCACCGCGCCGGGCGCCGGGCGCGTGGTCGCCCAGGCCATCGCCGAATCCGAGTGGGAGGAGATCGTCGGCACGATCGACGGCGACAGCAGCGTGCTGATCCTGACGGAGAACTTCTTCTTTCAGCGGCTGGTGTACGAGCGGCTCAAGTACTTCCTGCGCTCCGACAAGGAGAGAGAGATCGTGGAGAAGGAATGAGAAGAAGGGGCCGAGCCGATAGGTAGGTGACGAGCGGCAATACGCAGTAGAGCGATCGCCGGGCCTTCGGGATGGCGTCGACCCTGCTCCTCCTCTTCGGCCAGTTGCGGGTGGAGTAGGACGCGGAGGTCCGCGCGGGCCGGGCGGCCGGCGCGGATCCCGGAGGTCGGGGAGTTACTGGGTGCTGTTGAAGACGATGTCCACGAAGTAGATGCCGCAGCTCCCGGTATTGGGGAAGCTGCCGGCCGGGCCCCAGTGCGCCAGGTGGGCGGTGAACGGATCGTTGTAGATCGGGTAGTTGGGCGTCTCGGGACCGCAGTTGGTCTTGCTGTGCATCGTGTTGACGTTCACGCTGACCCGGTAGCGGGTGCGCGGCGTGATCGCCACCGCGTTCGGCAGCGTCGCCGTCCGCCAGCCGGGGACGCCGGTCGCCCCGATGGCGGCGGAGCCGAGGAGCGCGCCGCCGTCCGACCACAGCTTCAGCGTGTGGCTCCCGGTCTCGCCCTGGGCCTCGTAGAAGCGCAGGGCCGTGACGTTGCCGCCGAACTTGGAGCTGAACTGGGTCCCCACCTCGTACCCCGGGCTCGCCGCGAGGAAGCTCGCCGGGACCTGGTCCGTGAAGATGCCCCAGTCGCAGTAGACCGCCCTGGGGCTCCTGCCGAGATTGACGCCGGTCCCCGAGAAGCGCGTGCTGACGACCCGCCGCCCCTGCCGGTAGGGGATGCCGGCGCCAAAGGCGTGCGAGCCGTTGCCCTTGCCGGCCGACTGCAGGTCCGCCCGGTACGTGCTCGCCGGGACGGTCGCCGAGAGCACCCCGTCGATGAGGACGTCGACGTTGATCGGGGTGTTCGGCAGGTTGCGGTCCCAGGCCCAGCCCCAGATCCACGTGCAGGCCGCGCCGTCGAGATAACCCTCATGGCGCCGCAGGCTGTCGATGGCGGCCCGCAGGTTGGGCTGGGGGCCGATCGGC
>JBKKAU010000082.1:0-1917 GCA_046714475.1 Thermoanaerobaculia bacterium | reverse complement strand
CTCCTCCGGCGTCTCGCCGCCGCGGCGCCGCATCGCCTCGCGCCGCCGCTGGGCGCGCTGCCGGGCGCCCCCGTAGGAGGGTATCGGCGGCGGCGCCGCGGCCTCGTCACCCTCCCGCGGCCGGTTTACCAGCAGGGCCAGCGAGGCGACCGTAGGGGCGCGGAACATGTCGACCAGGGAGAAGTCGTGGCCGAGCGTCTCGCGCAGCCGAGCGCGGGTCTCGACCAGGGTGAGCGAGCCTCCCCCCAACTCGAAGAAGTTGTCGTACAGCCCCACCTGCTCGAGTAGCAGGACGTCGCGCCAGACCTCGGCGATCGCCTGCTGGACATCGGTCTCCGGCGCCTCGTAGGCGACCTCCATCCGCGGGCGCTCTCCTTCCGGCGCCGGCAGCGCCTTGCGGTCGACCTTGCCGTTGGGCGTGAGCGGCAGGACGTCCAGGAGCACGAACGCCGAAGGCACCATGTACTCGGGCAGCCGCTCGCCGAGGAACCCGCGCAACGCGAGGACCGACAGTCCCGTCTCGCCGGCCGCGGCGCGGGGGACGCGGAACTGCAGAGGATCGTCCTTCACGACGCCGTCGCGCGAGGCGTAGAGGTAGGCGATGACCACCTCGGGCCCGTGCTCGTCCCGCTCGCTGGCGAAGGCGAGGTCCCAGGCCACGTCGAAGCCTTTCTCCTCGAGGATCACGACGACCTGGTCCAGGTTCTCCCAGCCGTCGACCTCCATGACAACCTGGCGGATCTTCGGCCAGTCGGCGTCGTCGATGCCCTGCAGCACGTCGAGTTCGGCGCGCTCGACGTCGACCTTGAGCAGGTCGATCCGCTCGATCCCCTTCTCGCGCACGACCTCCGACAGGGTGCGCAGCCGGCAGAGGTGCCGCTCGCTCTCGAACTGCGAGGCGAGCAGCTCGTCGATGTCCTGCCCCCCCAGGGTCCGGCGCAGGTCCTCGGAGGCGAAGTCGCGCAGGCCGCCGAGCATGATCTCGCGCGTCGCCTTGATGTCGTAGGCGGCCTCCGAGTAGCGGCCGGAGAGGCCGGACATGTTGGGATAGAAGGTGAACTCGACCTCCTCGGCGCGGGAGGAGAGGCCGAAGTTGTGGACCTCGGCGGGCAGCCCGAAGAGCTCGACGTTGGTGCGTAGCGTCTCGAACGTCGGCGGGATCGGCTCGAAAGTATGGATCTTCAGATCACGCTGCCGCTGCTGGCTGGCGAACAGGGTGAAGAAGCCGACGTTGCCACCGACGTCGAAGACCACGTCGCCGTCGCGCAGCTCGATGCCGTGCCGCAGGTAGTTGCGGGTATGGAAGATCTCGTGGTACGCGAGGCTCGCCTGGAAGTCGTTGAGGACGGCCACCTCCATGCCGTTGGGGAGGTGGTAGCGCCGGCGCCCGGCGAAGAGCCGCTCGACCTCCTCGGGGGGCACGGCGTGCCGCAGCGGCAGCCGCGCGCGGTCCGGCACCAGGTAAGCGACCAGCCGGCGGTCGCTCGGCCGGTCCTCGCGGGCGACCACGACCGCCTCCTCGACGTCCGGGTGCTGGCGCAGGGCGGCCTCGATCTCGCCCGGCTCGATGCGGTAGCCGCGGATCTTCACCTGGTGGTCGGCGCGGCCCAGGAACTCGACCGTGCCGTCCGGCCGGAACCGGGCGCGGTCGCCGGTGCGGTAGAGCCGTCCGCCCGGCCGCGGCCCGAACGGATCGGGGACGAAGCGCTCGGCGGTCAGCTCCGGCCGGCCGAGGTAGCCGCGCACCACCCCCTCGCCGCCGATCAGGAGCTCGCCGGGCACCCCGGCCGGCACCGGCTCACCGTAGCCGTCGAGGACGTAGATCCCGGTGTTGGCGATCGGCCGGCCGATAGGGACGGGGTCCTCGGCCGTCTCGACGCGGTGGGTGGCCGACCAGATGGTGGTCTCGGTCGGTCC
>JBKKAU010000081.1:0-12487 GCA_046714475.1 Thermoanaerobaculia bacterium | reverse complement strand
CTCAGGATCACGACGTCGTCCATGTACTCTCCTGTGGAAATCCCGGGTATTTGGGCTCGCGGGTTTGATCGATAAAGCTGCCCGAACGAGGCACCCCGGATGCTAGCACATCGTCCCGCGGGGGTCGGGGAGTTAGAATCCCCCCCGCGGAGAGACGATGCGCGCCCTGGGGATCGATTTCGGCGAGAAGCGGATCGGGCTGGCGATCTCGGACCCGGAGGGACGGCTGGCCGTGCCCTTCGGCACGATCGAGCGCCGCAACGACCGCTCGGCGGTGCGCCAGATCGCGGAGATCGCCCGGCGCGAAGAGGTCGGGCGGCTGGTCGTGGGGGAGCCGGTGGGGCTCGACGGCCAACGCGGGGAGGCCGCCGAGCGGGTCCGCCGGTTCGGCGCCAAGCTGGCCGCGGTGGCCGGGCTGCCGGTCGAATGGGTCGGCGAGGCGCTGACCACCGTCGCGGCCGTCGAGCGCCTGCGCGAGGCCGGCGTCGATCCGCGGCGGGAGCCGGAGCGCATCGACGCCGTCGCCGCCCAGATCCTGCTCCAGGAGGCCCTGGACCGGCGGCAGGGCGGATCACGGACGGAGCCCTGAACGGAGGACGAGTGGCACGACGCAAGAAAGCGGAAGGAGGTTTCCGGCGGGTCCTCACCGGCCTCGGGATCCTTCTGCTCCTGCTCATGGTGCCGGCCGGCATGGGGCTCTGGTCGTGGTGGAAGCTGCAGCGCCCCTACCAGGGGTATGAGGGCGAGGAGCGGCTGGTCACCGTCGAGCCCGGGATGGGCGTAAGCCCGGCCCTCGACCGGCTCGAGAGCGAGGGGGTCCTCGCCGACGCCAAGCTGGCGCGCTCCTACCTCATCTACTTCATGGGCGATCCGAAGATCCAGGCGGGCGAGTACCGGTTCAGCGGCCCGATGACCACCTCCCAGGTGCTCCGCAAGCTGGTCCGCGGCGACGTCGTGACCCGCTCCGTGACCCTGATCGAGGGGCTCACCCTGGAAGAGACCGCCGCCCACCTGGCGGGCAAGGGCTTCGGCCGGCGCGAGGTCTTCCTCGAGCTGATGCGCTCGCCCGAGCTGATCGCCGACCTCGACCCGGAAGCCGCCGACCTGGAGGGGTACCTCTTCCCGGAGACCTACAGCTTCGCCAACGGCACCGGCGAGCGGGAGATCGTCGCCACCCTGGTCAAGACCTTCCGCCGCGGCTACGAGCGGGAGGTCCGGCCGCGTCTTCCCACAGCTCCAGGGGGCCGGACCCTGCGCCAGGTCCTGACGCTCGCCAGCATCGTCGAGAAAGAGGCGCAGGTCGCGGCGGAGCGCCCGCTGATCGCCGGGGTCTACCACAACCGCCTGGAGCGCCGCATCGGGCTCGCCGCCGACCCGACGGTGATCTACGCCTTGAAACGCCTGGGCCGCTGGAACGGCAACATCCGCCGCGAGGACCTGCGGGTCGACTCGCCTTACAACACCTACCGGTACGCCGGGCTGCCGCCGGGTCCGATCTGCTCACCCGGGCTTGCCAGCCTGGCCGCGGCGGCGGCGCCCGCCGAGGTGCCCTACCTCTACTTCGTGAGCCGCAACGACGGCACCCACGTCTTCTCCGAGACCCTCGCCGAGCACAGCCGCAACGTCGAGCGCTGGCAGCGGCAATATTGGCGCGAGCGGCGGGCGCAACAGCGGCGTGACGCCGGGTCCGCCGCCGCCGGCCGCCAGTAGCTCTCCCTCCTGAAACCCCCCAGCTTCGGATCTTCTTTATTGACAGTTCTCGATGACTGGTGTATCTAGGTCCAGTATCTATCCGTAGACAGCACAACTCGTAGAACGCGCTGCCCCAACGACGAGAGAGCCGCCGCTGGCAGCGCGCCGGTCCGGAGGAGGACGTCCATGTACATCCCGGAAGAGTTTGGGAAGTATCTACTTCTCAAGAAACTGGCAGAGGACCCGCTCGGAGAAACATTCCGCGCCGGCAAGGTAGGCAAAGAGGGGATGGAGCAGGTGGTCCTGCTCCGCGTGTTCAACGGCAAGGGGCTGGATGGGGAGAAGCTCTGGCAGAAGGTGTCCGGGCGCGCCGCGGTGCAGCAGGCGCTGCGGAGCCCCAACATCGGCAGCGGCGTCGACCTGGGAAAGGTCCGCAGCTTCCCCTACGCGGCCTATGACTACATCTCGGGCAAGAGCCTGGCGGCGGTGCTCGCCCAGGCCTCCCGCCAGCAGTCGCCGATCCCGACGGACCACGCGCTGCTGATCGCCGAGCGCCTCTCCCTGGCGCTGGCCGCGGCTTTCGAGACCCGGACCCAGGACGAGCGCATCCTCCACGGGTTCGTGGTGCCACAAATGGTGATGATCTCCAACGAAGGCGAGACGCGCCTGCTCGGGTTCGAGGCCGCGCCCGGGTTGCGCGACGCGGCGGGGGCCCGGTCCGACGAGGCGATCCGGCCCTACCTCTCGCCCGAAGCGCTCGGCGGCATGACGCCGTCCAAGTCCGACGACGTCTGGTCGCTCGGCGCCATCCTCTTCGAGCTGCTGACGGGAGAGCGCCTGCCGGCGGCTCCGGCCGGAGGCTATGCCGCAGTGATCGACGGCGCCACGCTGGCCAACGAGGGGACCCCGATGCCCGCCGTGATCGCGGCCCTCCTCAAGAAGAGCCTGGGGCAGGCCGACCAACGCGGCGACGTGGTCGCCTGGCACAAGGCGCTGTCGAAGACGATGATCGACGGCCACTACAGCCCGACGACCTTCAACCTCGCCTTCTTCATGCACAGCCTCTTCCGCGACGAGATCGAGCGCGAGAGCCGGGAGATCGAGGCCGAACGGAAGATGGAGATCCCGCAGCGGGTCGTGGCCGCGGCGCCGGCCCCCGCACGTCCTGGGGCGGTGCCGGTCGCGCCGCCCCAGGACATGCGGGAGACCACCGGGGTGCGTGAGGCGACCTGGCCGGGCACGCAGGCGGCGGCCGTCCAGGAGACGACCGCCTCGAAAAAGCCGCTCTTCATCGGCATCGCGGCGGCGGTGCTGATCGCCGCAGGGGTGGGCGGTTACCTGGCCCTCTCCGGCTCCGGCAAGCAGGAGACCCGGATGGCCTCGGCCACCGAGAGCCCTGCCGCGGCGAACCCGGCGACCCAGGCCGCCGCCCTTCCCGCCCCCGCGCAGCTCCCGGGCGATCCGGCGGCGGTGACGCCTGCCCCCGCCGCCGCCGGCCCCAGCCCGGAAGAGATCCAGGCCCAGATCCAGGCGATGTTCGAGGCCCGCAGCAAGGAGATGGAGGCCAAGCTCAAGACCCAGTACGACGACCGGATCAAGAATCTGCAGCATCAACTCGAGGACAGCCGCAAGGCGGGGGCCGAGCCGGAGAGGTCGCGGCCGCAGCAGGTGGCGCAGTCCGAGCCGCCGGCGCCGGTCGAATCCCGGCCGGTGACCCGGCCCGATCCTCCAGCCCCCCAGCCGGTCAACCCGGCGCCGAGCACATCGTCGCCGCAGCCGTCGGCCGGCGCCGCGGCCCAGGAGAACCCCGTCCGAGGGACCACGGCCGCTTCGGCGGTGGCTCCGCCGGTCCAGCCGGCGCAGCAGCAGGCGTCCCGCCAGATCCAGGCGGGCGACCTGGTGCCGCTCGGCACCCCTGGAGCGGTCGCGCCGAAGGTGAAGACCCTGCCCGACCCGCGTTACCCGGCGCCGGCGCAGAAGCTGCGCCGGTCGGCGCAGGTCGACATCAAGGTCCTGGTGGATGAGCGGGGCCGGGTGCTGGAGGTCGAGCGCGTCGGCTCCAAGTCGGGGTTCGGCTTCGACGAGGCCGCTCTCGACGCGGCCCGCCGGGCCACCTTCCTGCCGGCGACCAAGGACGGCGTCCGGGTCAAGATGTGGACGACGATCCGGGTGGCGTTCAAGCCCTGATCGCCAGACGTCCTCTCCTGAAGTACGAAAGGCCCGGCGGGGTAACCGCCGGGCCTTTCCTTTTGGACGCCTGTCAGGATTACAGGTCGGACTGCTTGATGCTGGCGACGAGCTGCTGGATGACCGGTTTCATCACCTTGTCGAACATGCGGCTGTCGTCGGCGCCGCCGCCGAAGCCGCCGACGTTGACCTTGACGCTGCTGTCCTCGCCGCGGGCCTCGTCGGCCCAGACGATCTCGCCGGTGCTGGTGTCGATCAGCCGGGCGTTCATCGCGGCGACGAAGTTGCGCTTGCCGGCGGAGAAGCCGGGCAGGCGCCGGACGCCCGGGGCGTGGGCGTTCGTGTCGGTGACGCCGTACTCGGTGACGGAGCCGGTCAGCAGGTAGTTGACGCCCAGGATCTTGCCGACCCGGACCGCGGTGGACGGGTCGAGGTCGCCGGACAGGGTCAGGTTCTTCTCCTGCATCAGGGCCTCGAGCTGCTCGCGCTCCACGACCCGGAACTTGCCGCTCTTGAACAGCTCGGTGACGAACACGTCCTGCGCCGCCTCGGCGCCGCCGTGGTACCACCACTGGTTGTCCGCCTTGTTCTTGAACTCGAGGACCGCGACGCGCGGCTTGTCGGCCGCCTGCAGCACGGGAACGGCCACGGCCAGCAGCAGGGCGGCGGTCAGGGCTATGGATGAAAAGCGCTTCATGGGTGAAAACCTCCTCACGGCGTTAGAGTCCAGGGACTCGTGTTTCTTCTCACAGGAGAAAATCTATTCTACCTCGACCCGCCCTCCCATGGGACATCGACGAGTCGCGATAAGCTCTCGGGATGATCGTCGTCGAGTCGGAGACCTCGTTCCTGCTGATCACCCAGCCCGACCACGCCCACCTGTCGGGGGAGCTGCTCGGGCTCTGGTGGGCCGACGGCGTCCCGGCGCATCCTCGCCGTCCGGACCTGGTGTTCGCGGCCCGCGAGCACGACAACGGCTGGCGCGAGACCGACGCCGCCCCGCGCTGGGACAGGGAACGAAACCGCCCCTACGATTTCCTCACCACCTCCCGGGAGGAGCGCATCGAGCTCTGGCAGCGCGGCACGGCCCGGTTCGCCGGCGAGCGCCCCTATGCCGCCCTGCTGATCACCCGCCACGCGATCGAGCTCCATCGCGACCGCCGGGACCAGGCGGGCTGGCGGGACTTCATGGAGTACCTGGAGGAGCTGGAACGGGGGCTGATCGAAGCGACCGGCGTCTCTCCGCAGGATCTGGCGGCCGACTACCGCCTGCTCGACCTGGCCGACCTGATCTCGCTGGCCGCCTGCAACCGGTGGAGCGAACCGTTCGGGCGGCACGGCCTGCGCGGGTCCTTCCGGGACGGCACAGTCTTCCTGGACCCGCTGCCGCTGGCCGGCGCCACCACCTTCCACGTCCCCTGCCGCCGCATCCCCCGGCGCGCGTACTCCGGAGACGCGGACCTGGGCGGCGAGCTGGCAGCCGCGCGCTGGCAGGAGCTGAAAGTGAGGGTGGCAGGGGTCGAGGAGAAGAGAGAGGCTGTCAGCTCGGGGCCTTGAGGTCTCCGGGCCGGCTCGTCCCGGAGAGCACGACCTGCTCGAAGACCAGGCGATAGAGCGAGAGCAGGTCGGCGAAGACCCTGGTGAAGGCCTGGTCCGTAGACTCGGACAGCAGCGGATAGCCCTTGAGGAGCGGCGGGAGGTAGAGCTGCTCGTCCAGGATCCCCACGTCCTCCCGCTCCCGGTCGGGGCCATTGTCCCTGCCATCCTTGCCCCGCAAGAGGTCGGCGGCCCGACGGTCCACGAGGTAGAGCGTGTAGAAGAACTCGAAGTGTCCGACTTCGAGCACCTTCAACACCTTCTCAAGAGAGTCCAGCTTGGGCAGCTCCTTGCCGTTCTCATACTTGGAGAGCTGGCTCTTCCCAATCCCCGCTTCCTTCGCCACATTGGCCTGACTCTTGCCCCGGAGCTCGCGCAGCAGGCTGAGAGTTCTCCCCAGATTGACGAACATGCCCATGCGGGAAATGTAGCGGCAGGAAGGCACCGGTGCAAGCACAAATGTCTCCAAGGAAAGAACTTGCGCCGCTTCGGAGAGTAGCTGTAGAAGAGCATTTTTCCTGCTTATAGAAAAAACCATCAGCTCGGAGGTGATGGATTCAACTATCTGGGAGCCGGCAGTGACTATCCGATCTGCGTGGCGGCAGGGGAGAGAGCCCTACAAGTTCTCTAAAGAAGCTACGTCCGGCAGGGCGAAGCGCTGACCTTCGGCTTCGACGTCCAGCACCGGCCAACCCTGAGTGGCGGTGATCACCTCGACGCCGTCCCTGGCGGTCACGCAGGTCTCTTCGACCTTGGTGCCGGTGATCGACGGGTTCCAGGCAAAGCCTTGCGCGCTCTGGACGATCTCTTCACAGCGGGGATGAGCGATCCAGTCGCGGGAAAGATAGCCGCAGGCCCCACCCTGGTGATGGAGCCGCTCCTCGCCCGGGAACCCGAGCTCGGCGTAGGCCTGGGCCGCCACGGCGAACAGCTCGCGTCCCGTCTTGCCTGGACGGGTGGCGGCGAGGAGGCGGGCCGCGACGGTCGCGGCGGCGCGGGTGCGGCGCCGGACCTCGTCCGGGACCGGACCGGCCCAGACGATCCGCGTCAGCGCCACGGTCAATCCGGCCCGCCGGGCGCAGGCCACGACCATGACGCTCCGCTCCCACCGCCGGTCTGTCGGCAGGGGGTGGCGGAACCGCGCGATCCGGTCGTCCGCCGCCACCAGCAGGACCACCGCTGAAGCGCCGCGGGAGCCGAGGGCCGCGGCCGTCCGCAGGGCGACCTCCCGCTCCGTCATCCCGGGTTCGAGCCCGCGGCAGACCTCGCCGAGAGCCTCGCCCGCGTCCCGGCCGAGCGCCCGGAACCGGTCGAGCTCCGGGGCGGTCAACGGATACCGTGCCCTGGCGATCTCTTCCTCGATCACGCTCAAATCGGCCAGCGGCCAGTCGGCGGCCAGGGCGTCGCCGCCCCCGAGGACCTCGCGGGCGCGGTCCACCAGGAACGCGGGGTCCGCCATCGGCTCCGTCCACGGGAACTCCACCGGGCTGAAGCCGCTGCCCGGCAACTCCTCCGCCAGGAAGCGCGGCATCTCAATGGTGTTGGCCAGCAGCCAGCGCCGGCCGTCGGCCCCGACGAGCACCGCCGCGACGCCGACCTCCCGGGAGAGGTCCACGCCGTTGGCGCCGCCGCCGGTGATCCAGGCGAAGTTGTGCTGCGTGCCGAGGAGGACGCCCCCCAGGCGGCGCTCCGCCAGGAGCCGTACCAACCTGGCGGTCTTTTCTTCGATTTCCGTCCTGACGCTCACTCGCTCCTCCTGGGTTTCCTGGCCCCGGGAGCGGCGAATGAAGTGGAGGGTCAGCGCTTCTTCTTGCGCTTGGAGGACCGCGAGGCGCCCGGCTCATCCTTCGGGGCCTTCGGCAGGCTCCTCTCTGCGCTGCCTTCGGGCTCCCAGCCTTCCCGCTGGCTCCCTTTGGGGACGACCCGGAACAACACCACCACATCGCCGACCTCGACCGCTCCCTGGGCGATCGGCCGCGGCTGCTGGAGGGTGCCCTGCACGAAGGATTCCACCCGGCCCAGCAGCTCCCGGATCGCGTCCGGCCAGGGACCTTCGGATTCCGGGCTCTCGGCCCTTTCCGGATCCGGGGGCGGACCGGTCACCCGCTGGATGGCCTGGGCCTCGGCTTCGACGAGGTCGTACCGGCGGAAGAACTCGCGGCGCCCCACTCCCTGGGAGCCCAGGATCTTCGCCAGGGTCGAGAGCGTCGCCTCCTGGCGGGCGTTCTCGATCCTGGAGAGCTGGCCACGGCCCAGGCCCGCCTCGGCGCCGAGCTGCTCCAAGGTCTTGCCCCGCTCCTTGCGCAGCCGCCGCAGCGTCTCGCCCACGAGGTCGAACATTTCCACATGCGGAATCTATCCGCCCTCGCCGCGCTTTGGCAAGCCTAAGTCCTTTCTTGTGAGCACTTTACAGTGCGACGTAGAGTTGCCTATGGCGACGAGATGTTTCTCTTGCCCACCATCTGAGGCAACTCTTCGGTCATTCCAGGGCAACAAAGACCATTTTCAGGCACAGATTTTCGGTCTGCCGGAAGGAGGAGGGACGTGCGCCGTGCCGCTGGGGGTGCTTCATCCGGTACGGCGACCGGCCGCGTAGATAGAGAGGCCCAGATGGGTACCCTGCTGCTTGGCCTAGAGGAGTGTCCAGATGTTCTGTGGCAAATTGTTGACAAAATATGGACAAGCAGTTAGCCTGCTCTCATGAAGACCCGGACTCAAGAGCGAGTCATCGTCATCGGCGCCGGTCCCGGTGGCCTGGCGACCGCGATCCTGCTAGCCGGGGCCGGGCTGCGCGTCACCGTGCTGGAGCGGCTTTCCCAGGTCGGTGGGAGGACCTCGACGCTGGAGGCCGAGGGGTTCCGCTTCGACGTCGGCCCCACCTTCTTCCTCTATCCCCAGGTGCTGCGCGACATCTTCTCCTCCGTGGGGTACGACCTCGACCGCGAGGTCTCGATGGTCCGGCTCGATCCGCAGTACCGCCTGATCTTCGGGGCGGGCGGCGAGCTGTCGGCGACTCCGGACCTCGCGCGGATGGAGCAGGCGGTCGCGAAGCTCTCGCCGCGGGACGGAGCGTCGCTGCGCCGGTTTTTGGAGGACAACCGGGACAAGTTCGAAGCCTTCCGGCCCTGCCTGGAGTCGCCTTTCCTGAGCTGGAAAGACCTCCTCGACCCGCGGGTCCTCAAGCTGCTGCCCAGCATCAAGCCCTGGCGCTCTCTGGACAGCGAGCTGGGCTCTTACTTTAGGGACCCGCGGCTCCGCCTGGCCTTCTCGTTCCAGTCCAAGTACCTGGGGATGTCCCCGTTCCGCTGCCCCAGCCTCTTCTCGATCCTGTCGTTCCTGGAGTACGAGTACGGGGTCTTCCACCCGATCGGCGGCTGTGGCGCGGTCACGGCGGCGATGGCCCGGGTGGCGCGGGAGCTGGGGGTCGAGATCCGGCTCGAGGAGCCGGTCCGGGAGATCCTCTTCGAGGGGAAGCGCGCCGTCGGGGTCCGCACGGACGCCGGCGAGCTGCGGGCCGAGGGGCTGGTGATCAACGCCGATTTCGCCCGCGCCATGTCGCGCCTGGTGCCGGACCGGCTCCGCCGCCGCTGGACGGACGGCCGGCTCTCCAGGAAGAAGTTCTCGTGCTCGACGTTCATGCTCTACCTCGGGATCGAGGGCCTGTACGACCAGGTGCCGCACCATACGATCTACATCGCCGAGGATTATGAACAAAACCTGGACGACATCGAGAAGCGGCACGTCCTGTCGCGGGACCCATCCTTCTATGTGCAGAACGCCTGCGTGACCGACCCGGGCCTCGCGCCGTCCGGGATGAGCACGCTGTACGTGCTGGTGCCGGTCACCCACCAGCACCCGAACGTCGACTGGCGGCGGGAGGGGGAGCGGTACCGGGCGCTCACGCTGGGCCAGCTCTCCAAGATCGGCATCGAGGGAGTCGAGGGCCGGATCCGTTACGAGCGCATGGTGACGCCGCTCGACTGGGATGAGAGCTTCGAGATCCACCGCGGCGCCACCTTCAACCTGTCGCATAACTTCGGCCAGATGCTCCATCTGCGTCCACGCAACCGGTTCGAGGACCTGGACGGGGTCTACCTCGTCGGCGGCGGGACCCACCCAGGGAGCGGGCTGCCGGTCATCTTCGAATCGGCCCTGATCTCCTCGGGCCTGCTGCTCAAGGACTTCGGGCTCCAGGACGAGGCCGCCCGGCTCCGGCAAGCGACGGCCCTCGCCACCGCCAAGCCCGAGCTCCCCCTGGCGGAGGCAAGCTGATGATCGCTGTCCAGGACCTCCAGGTCTCCGCTCCATCCTTCCCTTCGGCCCGGGAGGCCCAGGCCGAATGGAGCGCCCGGCCCGTCGCCGAACGCCTGCGGACGCTCCGCGCTCTCCGGCACCGGATCGCGGAGCGGTCCGAAGACCTGGTGCGGGCCTGCGGGCGGAGCGCGGCCGAGGTCCTGTCGTCGGAGGTCGTGCCGCTCGCCGACGCCTGCCGCTTCCTGGAGCGCGAGGCGCCTCACCTGCTCGCGCCGCGCCGGCTCGGCGCCGAAGGGCGGCCCGCCTGGCTGCGGGGTGTGGACGTCGAGCTGCGGCGCGAGCCGTTCGGGCTGGTCCTGATCATCGCTCCGTCGAACTACCCCCTGTTCCTGCCCGGCGTCCAGACGCTCCAGGCGCTTGCCGCCGGCAACGCCGTGCTCTGGAAGCCCGGCCGGGGCGGCCTGGCGGCGGCCCGTGCCTTCGCCGGTCTCGCCCTGGAGGCGGGGCTGGAGCCGCGGCTGCTCACCGTGCTGCCCGAATCCCCGGAAGCGGCGCGGGCCGCGATCGCCGCGGGCGTCGACAAGGTGGTGCTCACCGGCTCGGCCGCCACGGGCCGGGAAGTGCTCGGCGAGCTCGCCCGCCGGCTGGTGCCGGTGGTCGCCGAGCTGTCCGGTCACGACGCTCTGTTCGTCCTTCCCGGAGCTGACCTGGACCGTGTCGCACGGGCCATCCGCTTCGGGCTGGAGCTGAACGGCGGCGCCACCTGTATCGCCCCCCGGCGGGTGTTCGTACCGCGCGACCTCGCCGCCGGCCTCGAGGCCCGGCTGGCCGAGTTGGCGGCGCCGGCGATCTCCGTGACCGCCGTGGCGGACATGGATCAGGCGCTCGCCGAGGCGGCCCGGTGCCCGTACGCCTTGGGAGCCTCGGTCTTCGGACCGGAAGCCGCCGCCCGGGAGCTGGCCGGGCAGGTGCGGGCCGGGGTGGTGGTCGTCAACGACGTCATCGTGCCCACCGCCGATCCCCGGCTGCCGTTCGGCGGCCGTGGGGAGAGCGGCTTCGGCGTCACCCGCGGCGCCGAAGGACTGCTCGAGCTGACGGCGGTCAAGGCGGTCGCGGTACGGCGCGGGCGCTGGCTGCCGCACCTGGACGAGGAGCAGCCCCAGGACGGAGACCTGTTCCGCGCCTGGCTGGCCGCCGCCCACGCCGGGACCCTGCGCGGTCGTCTCCAGGGGATCGTCGATGTCTTCCGGATCGCCGCGCGGCGCGGTCCACGGAAAGCGAAGGAGAGGTGAAGGCCATGGATCGATCCGACCGCGTAGGCGTCATCGGCGCGGGGCTGGGCGGCCTCGCCGCGGCCGTCACCCTGGCCGCCCGTGGCTACCGGGTGGTGCTCTTCGAGCGCAGCCCCGGACTGGGCGGCAAGGCCGCCGTCCTCAACCACCGGGGGTTCCGCTTCGACATGGGGCCGACGATCCTCACCATGCCGTCGGTCCTCACCCGGATCTTCGCCGAAGCGGGCCGGGACGCCCGCCGGGAGCTCGACCTCGTCCCGCTCGACCCGCAATGGCGCTGCTTCTTCGAGGACGGCTCGACGCTCGACCTGCTCGCCGACCCGCAGAAGATGGAGGCGGTCCTCGCCGCCTTCGCTCCGGGCTCCAGGGCGGCCGAAGGCTACCGCGAGCTCATGGGGCTCGCCGAACGGCTGCACGGGGTCTCCGAGCGCTACTTTTTCTGGCGCTCCGTGGGCTCGGTGCGCGACACCTTCGACGCCGGCACGACGTTCAGCGCCTCGGTGCTGTCGGACCTGATGGCGCTGCGCTTCGGCCGCACCGTCGCCGGTACGGTGCGCAAGCACGTGCCCGAGCCGCGCGTGGCGCAGATGCTCGACCACTTCACCCAATACGTGGGCTCGGCCCCCGACGCCTCGCCGGCCGTCCTCTGCGGCATCGCGCACATGCAGACTTCTGAAGGGATCTGGTACCCGCGCGGCGGCACCCGCGCCGTCCCCGAGGCCCTCGCCCGGCTCGCCGCCGAGCTCGGGGTCGAGGTCCGGAGCAGCACGGGCGTCCGGCGCATCCTCGTTGAGGACGGCGAGGAGGGGAAGGGCGGAGGCGTGCGCGGCGTCGAGACCGACCGGGGCGAGGTCGTGCCGCTCGCGGCGGTGGTCTCCAACGCCGACGCGGTCCGCACCCACCGCGAGCTGCTGCGCGGCGAGAAGGCGGCGCGCCGCTTCGAGCGCCGCCGCTCCTACGAGCCGGCCTGCTCGGGGGTGGTGCTCTACCTCGGGCTCGACCGCGCCTACCCGCACCTGCTCCACCACAACTTCGTCTTCTCGCAGGACGCCGAAGAGGAGTTCGAGGCCATCTACCGGAAGGGCGAGCCGGCCCCCGATCCGACCTGTTACGTCTGCGCCCCGGCGCGGACCGAGCCGGAGGTGGCGCCGGCCGGCGGCGAGGCGCTGTACGTCCTCGTTCACACGCCCTACCTGCGGCCCCATCACGACTGGAAGAAGATGTTCCCCGGCTACCGGCGGGTGATCCTCGACAAGCTTGCGCGGACCGCCGGGCTTGACGACCTCGAAAGCCGCATCGTCTACGAGTCGGCGCTCACCCCGGAGGACATCCACACCCGCTACCACGTGCTCGACGGCGCCATCTACGGCCTGGCGAGCCATGGCCGCTTCATGGGGGCCTTCAAACCGGCGAACCGCAGCCCCGACGTCCCGGGCCTCTACCTGGCGGGCGGCGCGGCCCATCCG
>JBKKAU010000080.1:0-2162 GCA_046714475.1 Thermoanaerobaculia bacterium | reverse complement strand
GCGAAGTCGGCGTACTGCACCGGCAGGTCCGGCAACGGCGACGGCCGCCCGGTCACGGCCGCCGCGTAGAAGGCTACGATCTCGCGCTGGAAGATGCCGAGCGACCAGCCGTCCGCCGCCGAATGGTGGATCGTGACGAGCAGGGCGTGGTCCTCGCCGCCGCCGCGCAACGCCAGGGCGCGGGCGAGGGGGGGGCGCGTGAGGTCGAACGGGCGCTCCGCCTCCTCGCGGGCGAGCCGCAGGGTCTCGCGCTCCCGGACCTCCGCGTCGAGCGCCTCCGGGTCGATCACGGGAAGGGGGGGCAGGGGGGGCAGGGAGACCTCCACCGCGACCGGCTCCTGGAGGATCACGCCGTCGACCTCCATCAGGCGCGAGCGCAGGACCTCGTGCCGGCCGAGCAGCGCGGCGAAGGCCCGGCCCAGGGCCGCGAGGTCGACCCGGCCGCGCAGGCGCCAGGCGGAAGGCATGTTGTAGAGGCCGCTCACCGGGCCGCCCTGCACCCGCCAGACCCACTCCTGGTAGAAGCTGGCGGGCAGGGGCCCGGTGCGGGGCACGGGGACGACCGGCTCCAGGCCGCCGTTGGCGCCGGGGGCGCCCGGCCGGGAGGCGGCCTCGATCTCCAGCGCCAGCTCGGCCAGGGTGGCCCGCTCGAAGAGGCGGCGCAGGGGGAGCTCCACCCCGAACGTGCTCTCGATCCGGTAGGCGACCTGGGCGGCGAGCAGGGAGTGGCCGGAGAGCGCGAAGAAGTCGTCGTCGCGCCCGACCCGCGGCACGCCCAGCACCTCGGACCAGATCGCGGCGAGCAGCTCCTCGACCGGGGTGCGCGGCGGCGCGCTCTCTGCGTGCGGACCGCCCGAACCGGGCTCGATCCGCTCCAGGGCGCCGCGGTCCACCTTGCCGTTCGGGTTGAGCGGCAGCGACGGCAGCAGGACGAACGCCGAGGGGACGAACGCCGCCGGCAGGCGCTCGCGCAGGAAGCCGCGCAGCTCCGCCGCCCCTGGGGACGACGGCGCTCCTTCGACGGCCACATAGGCCACCAGTTGCGGACCCGCGGGGTCGCGGCGGGCCAGCACCGCGGCCTCGCGGACGGCGGGATGGCGGGCGAGCGCCGCCTCGATCTCGCCCAGCTCGATCCGGAAGCCGCGCACCTTGACCTGGTGGTCGAGCCGGCCGAGGAAGTCCAGACGGCCGTCGGGAAGGTGGCGGACGAGGTCGCCGGTGCGGTAGAGGCGGGCGCCGGGCTCCTCTCCGAACGGATCGGGCAGGAAGCGCTCGGCCGTGAGCTCCGGCCGGTGGAGATAACCGCGCGACAGGCCGGCGCCGCCGAGGAACAGCTCGCCGCGCGTGCCGGCCGGCACCGGCTCGAAACGCGCGTCGAGCACGCAGGCGCGGCCTCCCGGGATCGGACGGCCGATGGTCACGCGCCCATCCCAGCCTTTGGGCTCGAGCCGGGCGAAGGTCGAACAGACCGTGTCCTCCGTGGGACCGTAGAGGTTGTAGACCCGCTCGATCCCCGGCCGTTCGAGGAGGCTGCGGACCATCTCGTCCGGAAGCGCTTCCCCCCCCAGGTTGACCGTCGTGACCGACGGGGGGAGAGCGTCGGCCCGCAACAGCTCGGCCATGGCCGAGGGCACCGTGCTGAACAGGGTGATCGGCGGGGACGTTTGCGGCGCGCTGAGAAGGCTCAGGGCGTTCTCGGCGAGGATCACCGCGCCGCCGGCCGTCAGCGGCACGAACAGCTCGAAGACCGAGACGTCGAAGCTGATCGACGTCGTGGCCATGAACCCGGCGAGAGCCTCGGCCGGGATGGTCTTCCCCATGGCGGCGAGCAGGGCGGTGACGCCGGAGTGGCGGACCGCCACTCCCTTGGGGACGCCGGTCGAGCCGGAGGTGTAGATCACATAGGCGAGGTTGTCCGGCCCGGCCGTTGCCGCCCCCGCGGCAACCCGGCCCGGATCTCCCGTCTCCGCCTCGATCTCCGCCAGGTCTTTCTCGGTCACCAGCGCGCTGATACCGGCGTCGCCGGCGATGAATTCCAGCCGCTCGCGCGGGTAGTCGGGGTCCAGGGGGACGTAGGCGCCGCCGGCCTTGAGGATGCCGAGGAGCGACACCGCCATCTCGCAGGAGCGCTCGACGGCGGTCGCCACCACGGTCTCGGGGCC
>JBKKAU010000079.1:0-7816 GCA_046714475.1 Thermoanaerobaculia bacterium | reverse complement strand
GGCCCGGCGAGGCGCAGCACCTCGACGAGACGGGGCGCCGGCACGGCCGGGTCGAGCAGCACGAACGCCGCGCCGGCCCGCAGCACGCCGAGCACCGCTCCGGCCAGGGCGGCGCCGCGGTGGGCGTAAATCGCCACCCGGTCGCCGGGCTCAATCCCTTCGGCGAGCAGGCGGGAGGCGAGACGGCGAGACGCGAGGTCGAGCTCGGCGTACGTCCAGGCGCCGTCGCGGTCCACCAGCGCGGGGTGAGCGGGCCGGAGGCGGGCCTGCTCCGCGACGAGCTCGTGCGCCGCGCCGGGCCAGGGCACCGTCAGCTCCGCCGTCGGGTCGGGCAGCACGGCAGCGGCCTCGGGCGTCAGCAGCGTGTAGCGGCCGATCGCGGCGTCCGGATCGGCGACGGCCTGGCCGAGAAGGCCGCGGTACTGGCGGAGCATCTCCTCCATGCGCGGCCGGTCGAACAGGTCGGCGTTGTAGACCAGGTTGAGGATCAGGCCGTCCCCGCGCTCGCCGCTCTCGGCGACGTAAAGCGTCAGGTCGAACTTGGCCGCCGTTTCGGAGAGCCCCAGCGGCTCGATCTCCAGGCCGGGAAACCGCACGTCGGCGCCGGGGGCGTTCAGCATGTTGAACAGCACCTGGAACAGCGACGTGCGCGACAGGTCCCGCTCCGGCCGCAGCTCCTGGAGGAGCTTCTCGAACGGCACGTCCTGGTGGGCATAGGCCGCGAGCGCGGTCTCGCGCACCCGGTCGATCAGGTCGGCGAACGACGGATCGCCCGACAGGTCGGCGCGCAGCGCCAGGGTGTTCAGGAAGCAGCCGATCAGCCCTTCGACCTCGGGGACGCGGCCGGCGATCGGCGAGCCGACGACCACGTTGTCCTGACCGGCGAGGCGGCCGAGGTGGAGCTGGAAGGCGGCCAGCAGGACCATGAACAGCGAGGCGTTGTGGCGCAGGGCGAGGCCCTTGAGGTCCGCCAGCAGGTCGCCCGGGAGAACGATCCACGCCGCGTCGCCGCGGAAGGTCTGTACCGGCGGCCGGGGATGGTCGGCCGGCAGGTCGAGGAACGGCGGCGCTCCGTCCAGGCGCTCGCGCCAGAAGCCCACCTGCGCGGCCAGCTCGTCGCCCGTCAACCAGCTCCGCTGCCAGGCCGCGAAGTCGCCGTACTGCACAGGCAGCTCGGACAGTTGGGCTTCCTTATAGAGAGCCTCGACCTCATGCGCCCAGAGTCCCAGCGACCAGCCGTCGCAGGCGATGTGATGCGCCGCGAACAGCACCGCGTGCTCTTCGGAAGCGAGCCGCAGCAGCAGGTGCCGGGCGACCGGCCCCCGCTCCAGGTCGAACGGGCGCAGGACCTCGGCCGTCAGCACGCGCTCGGCCTCGGCGGACCGCGCCGCCTCCGGCAGGGCCGTGAGGTCCGCCAGCGGCAGCAGGACCGCCGGGACCGGCTCCACGACAGGCAACGGGAACCCGTCGCGGAGAGCGAAGCGGGTGCGGAGCGTCTCGTGCCGGCGCACGACCTCGCGCGCCGCCCGCTCCAGGGCGGCGGCGTCGAGCCGGCCGCGCAGACGCAAGGCGTTCGGCATGTTGTAGGCCGTCCCCGCCGGATCGAGCTGCTGCAGGAACCAGAGCCGCTCCTGGGCGAACGACAGGGGCGGCGGTCCGTCCTCCCCGGCATGGGGAACGATGGGGGCAAGACGCCGCGCGGGCGCCGCGGCTTCGGCCGGGCGACGCGCTTCGAGATAGGCAGCGAGCCTCTCCACGGTGGGCGCGTCGAACAGGACGACCACCGGAAGCGCCTCGCCCAGACGGCGTTGCAGACGGTGCATGAGGATGGCGCCCTTGATGGAGTCGCCGCCCAGCTCGAAGAAGTTGTCGCGAACGCCGAAGCGATCGGTCCCCAGCACCTCGCGCCAGACCTCCGCAATCAGCGCTTCGAGAGGCGTGCGCGGCGCCACCGCCAGGGCCGTCTCCGGCTCCCTCTCCGGGTCCGGCAGGGCGCGGAGGTCGACCTTGCCGTTGGCGTTGAGCGGCAAGGCCGGGAGCGCCACGAAGGTGGCGGGCACCATGTACTCCGGCAGCCTGCCTTTCAAGAAAGCGCGCAGGTCGAGAGCCTCCTCGGCGCTCCCCGGCCGCGGCACGACATAGGCGACGAGAGCTCCCTGGCGGACCACGACGACCGCCTGCCGCAGAGCCGGATGGGTGAGGAGAGCGGCCTCGACCTCGCCGGTCTCGATGCGGAAGCCGCGCACCTTGACCTGCCGGTCCCGGCGCCCCAGGTACTCCAGGGTGCCGTCGGGCAGGAAGCGGGCGAGGTCGCCCGTACGGTAGAGGCGCGCTCCCGCCGTGAAAGGATCCGGCACGAAGGCCTCGGCGGTCCGCGCCGGGTCGTCCCGGTAGCCGCGCCCCACGCCCACACCGCCCACGCAGAGCTCCCCGGTGACGCCGATCGGCACGGGGAGGAGCCCGCCCGACAGCGGACCGGTGACTTGGAGCCGCAGGTTGGCGAGCGGCCGGCCGATGGGCGCCAGGGCCGCGGTTGGGCCCGGTACGACGGCGAGGGCATGGCTCACGTTGTCGGAGGCTTCGGTCGGTCCGTAGCCGTTGATCACCGCGACGTCGGGACGGATCGCGAGCCAGCGGCGGCAGAGCTCGCCGGAGAACGCCTCCCCGGTCGAGAACAGCCAACGCAGCGCCGCCAGCGGTGGACCCGGCTCCGCCTCCAGCACCTCGCAGAGCGCGCCGAGCCACGACGGCACGACCTGCAGGACCGTGACCTGCTCGCGCTCGACGCCGTTCAGCAGACCGCCCGGATCGTGCGCCGTCTCGTCGCGGAAGACCTGGGTCCGGCCCCCTGCCAGCAGCGCCGCGAGGGATTGCCAGACGGAGATGTCGAAGGTCTGGGAAGCCGTCTGGGCCACGACGTCCCCGGCCGTGAGGCCGAGGTCGGCCACCTTGGCGCGCAGGTGGTTGAGCATGCCGCGGTGCTCGACCATGACGCCCTTGGGGGTGCCGGTCGAGCCCGAGGTGTAGATGACGTAGGCGAGGTTTTCCGGGTGGAGGCGGACGGCGGGCCGCGCTCCGGAGCCGGGCGCGGAGATCAGATCGGCGAGGCGAAGAGTCTTCACCCCCTGGTCCCCATCTCCCTCCCATACCCCCACCGGGAGAGGGGGGACCCCCTCTCCCACCACGACGCAGCAGGCGCCGCTCCTCTCGATCATGTGGGCGATTCGGGACTCGGGATGCGAGGGGTCGAGCGGCAGCCAGGCTCCTCCCGCCTTCTGCACGGCGAGGATCGCCAGCAGCAGCTCGGGGCCGCGTTCGGCGAGGAGGGCGACGACCAGATCGGGGCCTACGCCGAGACCCGAGAGGAGACCTGCGGCGCGATCCGCGCGTCGCGCCAGGTCGCCGTAGGTGAGGCTCCAGCCGTCGCAGACCACGGCGACCGCGTCGGGCGTACGCCCGGCCTGCGCGTCGAACAGCGCCGGGAAACAGACGTCCTCGTTGTCCGCATCGAGGGCCAGGGCGCTGTCGTTCCACTCGACGACGACCTGGTGCAGCTCGGGGGCGGTGAGCCACGGCAGGCCGGCGACGGGGCGGTCCGGTTGGGCGACGAGGCCGCGCAGCAGCATCTCGAACTGGTGGGCCAGCCGCAGCAGGGTCGGGCCGTCGAACAGCTCGGTGTTGTAGCGCCACTCGCAGGCCAGCCCATCGGGAAACTCGTTGAGGTTCAGGGTAAGGTCGAACTTGGCCGTTCGGGTCTCCACCTCCGGGAAGCGCAGGGTGAGGCCCGGCAGCTCCAGCGTCGACGCCGGCACGTTCTGGAGCTGGATCAGGACCTGGAACACCGGCGTATGCGAGAGGTCGCGCTCCGGCCGCAGCTCGGAGACCAGCTTCTCGAAAGGCAGGTCCTGGTGGGCGTAGGCGGCGAGCGTCGTCTCCCGTACCTGCGCCAGCAGGTCGAGGAACGACGGCGAGCCCGACAGGTCGGCGCGCAAGACCAGCGAGTTGACGAAGAAGCCGATCAGCCCCTCGATCTCCTCGCGGTTGCGGTTGGCGCTCGGCGTGCCGACCACCAGGTCCGACTCGCCGGTCCATCGGTGGAGCAACGCGTCGAAGCCGGCGAGCAGCGTCATGAACAGGGTGGCCCCGGCGCGGCGGGAGAGCGCCCGCAGCTCCTCCGTGAGGCCGCCGTCGAGGAGCGCTCCCAGGCTCTCGCCATGGAAGGCCTGGACCGCCGGGCGCGGCCGGTCGAGCGGCAGCGCCGTCACCGCCGGAGCGCCGGCCAGACGCTCGCGCCAGAAGGCGAGCTGCGATTCCAGAACCTCGCCCCGCAGCCAGCTCCGCTGCCACTGCGCGAAGTCGGCGTACTGGATGGGAAGGGCGGGCAGCGGCGACGGCGCGCCCGCGGTAAAGGCCGCATGGAAAGAGGTCAGCTCGCGCACCAGGATCATCATCGACCAGCCGTCGGAAACGATGTGGTGCGTCGCCAGGAAAGCCACATGGTCCCTCGGGGTCTGCCGCAGCAGCAGGGCGCGCAGCAGCGGGCCGGCGGCGAGGTCGAACGGCCGCACCGACTGCTCGTCCACGATCTCCCGCGGGAGCCGCCCCTTTCGATCATCGGGAAGACCCGAGAGGTCGACCAGCGGGAGGGTCCAGGCCGGCGGCGGATCGATCACCTGGGCCGGGTGCCCATCCACCATCGGGAACCGCGTGCGCAGCGCTTCATGCCGGGCGACGATCGCGTCGAGGCTGCGCGCCATGGCGCCGGCGTCGAGGTCCCCCTCCAGGTGGGCGGCGGTGACCATGTTGTAGGTGGCGGTCCCCGGCTGGAGCCGATCGACGAACCAGAGCCGCTCCTGGGCGAAGGAGAGCGGCAACCCCTCAATTGCCGCGCCGCCGCGCGGCACCGGACGGATCGGCGGCGCCTGCGAGCCGGCCGCGGCCCGCAAGGCTGTCTCGACCCCGCGGGCGAGCCCGGCGACGGTCGGCGTCTCGAACAGCTGCCGCAGCGGCAACTCGACGCCGAAGACCGTACGCACGCGGGAGACGACCTGGGTGGCGAGAAGCGAGTGGCCGCCGAGGTCGAAGAAGCTCTCCTCCGAACCCACCTGGTCGAGGCCCAGCACCTCGCCCCAGACCGCCGCCAACATCTCCTCGGCCGGCGTGCGGGCCCCTGCTGTCGCTAACTCAGTACGCTCGCCCTCCGCCTCCGAGGCCAAGCGCGAGAGCGCCCGGCGGTCCACCTTGCCGGTGGAGGTGAGCGGCAGGGAGTCGAGCACCAGGAAGGCGGAGGGAATCATGGGCTCGGGGAGCCGCCCGCGCAGGAAGTCGCGGAGGGGGGCCGGCGAGAGATCCGCCGCGTCCGCCTCGGGCACCACGCAGGCCACCAGCGTCCGGCTCCCGCCTTCGCCCCGGGTCACGACGACGGCCTCGCGCACGCCTGGAGCGGCGGCCAGCGCGGTCTCGATCTCTCCCAGCTCGATCCGGTAGCCCCGGACCTTCACCTGGTGGTCCAGGCGGCCGAGGAACTGCAGGTTGCCGTCCGGCGCCCAGCGGACCAGATCCCCGGTACGGTAGAGCCGCTCCCCGGGCGGGTCCGAGAAGGGATCGGGGACCCAGCGCTCGGCCGTGAGGTCCGGACGGCCGAAGTAGCCGCGCGCCAGCCCCACCCCGCCCAGGCAGAGCTCTCCGGGGATGCCAGGGGGGACAGGCCGGAGCCGCCGGTCCAGGACCCGGGCCCGCGTCCCCGCCACCGGCCGGCCGATCGAAGGAACCTCTTCCCCACCGATGCGGGCGAACGTCGAGTAGGTCGTGTCCTCTGAAGGGCCGTAGAGATTGAACAGCCGCTCGACCTGCGGCAGCTCATGGACGCGCCCGGCCAGATCCCGCGCCAGCGGCTCGCCGGCGAGGTTGACCGTGCGCAGGGAGGGCGGCAGTCCGCCCAGCCGCAGCAGGCCGGCCAGGGCCGAGGGGACGGTGTTGATCAGCGTCACCTCGCCCGCCGCCGGCAGGGACGGCAGCGCCAGGGCGTCGTCCGCCAGCACCACCGTGCCGCCGCGGGAGAGCGGCACGAACAGCTCGAAGACCGAGAGGTCGAAGCCGATCGAGGTCGAGAAGAGGACGCCGGCGAGGTCTTCGTCCGGGAACACGTCCCAGGCCCAGCGGACCATGGCGACGGCGCTCCGGTGCCGGATCGCCACCCCCTTGGGCTCGCCCGTCGAGCCGGAGGTATAGATAAGGTAGGCGAGGTTGTCGGGGTCGACTCCCGGCCCTCCGCGCATCGATCCACTGAAATCAGAGCCCGGGTCGAGCCCGATGACCGGCAGGCCGTGATCCGGCAGGATCTCCTCGAGCCCCTCTTCGAGGATCAACGCGATCGGACGGGCGTCGGCCAGGATGCGGCCGAGGCGGGGACGCGGATGGGTCGGATCGAGCGGCACGTAGGCGCCGCCGGCTTCGAGGATCGCCAGCAGGCCGGCGACCATGCCGTGCGAGCGGCGGGCGCAGAGGCCTACCCGCTCCTCCGGGGCGACGCCGGCGGCACGCAACCAACTCGCCAGCCGGCCGGCGCGGGCGGCCAACTCCCGGTAGGTCAGCCGCAGCTCGCCGTCGATCAGCGCCACGGCTTCCGGCGTCTTCTCCGCTTGCGCCTGGAACAGGCCGTGGAGCGATGCCTCTCCATGAGTCCCCTGAGCGGGACCGGTCCCCCACTCCACGATCTGCCGGCGCTCGGGCTCTGCCAGGAGAGGCAGGTCCCAGACCACGGCCGACGAATCGGCGCAGATCCCGGCGAGCAGGGTGTTGAAACCGGCGACCCAGCGCTCGACCGTGACGGCGTCGAAGAGGTCGGCGCTGTGCTCGACGCCTCCGCGGAGTCCGTCCGGAGCCTCGGCGACGTCCAGGGTCAGGTCGAAGATCGTGGTCCCGCGCTCGACCCCGATCGAGCCCAGGATCAGGCCGGGCAGCTCCAGGGCCTCGCCGGGTGCGTTCTGCAGGGCGAACATCACCTGGAAAAGCGGCGAGTGCGAGAGAGCCCGCTCCGGCCGCAGCTCCTCGACCAGGCGCTCGAACGGCACGTCCTGGTGGGCGTAGGCCTCCAGCGCCGTCTGCCGCGCCCGGCCCAGAGACCGCTCGAACGTCAGCTCCTCCTCGCGCAGCTCGCCGCGCAGCACCAGGGTGTTGACGAAGAAGCCGATCAGCCCCTCGGTCTCCATGCGGTTGCGGCCGGCGATCGGCGTGCCGACGCAGACGTCGTCCTGCCCCGCGAGGCGCGCCAGGAGGACCTGGAAGGCGGCCAGAAGGGTCATGAAGAGCGTCGCGCCCTGGCGGCGGGAGAGGGCCTGGAGCTCCCCGGCGACCCCCGCCTCGACGTGCAGCGGCGCCCATCCCCCCCGCGAGGTGGACATGGCGGGACGAGGCCGGTCGGCCGGCAGGTCGAGCGTCGCGGGAGCGCCCGCGAGGCGGCGGCGCCAGTAGGCGAGCCGGGACTCCAGCGCCTCGCCGTCGAGCCACCCGCGCTGCCAGGCCGCGAAGTCGGCGTACTGGACCGGCAGAACAGGCAAGGCGGCGGGACGCCCTGAGGCCAGGGCGGCGTAGAAGGTTCCGAG
Organism: Thermoanaerobaculia bacterium; assembly: GCA_046714475.1. Lineage (GTDB taxonomy): Bacteria > Acidobacteriota > Thermoanaerobaculia > Multivoradales > UBA5704 > DASPJI01. Next base: position 212 of record JBKKAU010000079.1, on the reverse strand, counting down.
CTCGCGAACGAGCACGGTGACCGACCAGCCGTCGCTGACGATGTGGTGCATGCCGGCGAGCAGGGCGTGCTCTTCCGCGCCCAGACGTACCAGGAGCGACCGCAGCAGCGGCCCGCGGTCGAGGGCGAACGGGCGCACCGCCTCGGCGCGGGTGAGCGCCGCCAGCTCCGTCTCCCGCGGTGCCGCGTCTAGTCCCCGCAGGTCCACCACGG
>JBKKAU010000078.1:0-4027 GCA_046714475.1 Thermoanaerobaculia bacterium | reverse complement strand
TGACGAAGAAGCCGATCAGCCCTTCGGTCTCCGGCCGGTTGCGGCCGGCGGCGGGCGAGCCGAGGGTCAGGTCCCCCTGGCCGCTCAAGCGGGCGAGCAGGGTGAGCAGCCCGGCCGTCAGGACCATGAACGGGGTCGCCCCCTCGCGCCGCGCCAGCGCCTCGACCGCCGCCATCAGGCCGGCATCGAAGGCGAACCGCCAGGCGGCGCCCTGCGAGGTCTGTACCGCCGGCCGCGGCCGGTCGGTGGGCAGGCCGAGCTCCATGGCGGCGCCGGCCAGACGCTCGCGCCAGTAGCCCAGGTCGTGCTCCAGCACCTCGCCGGTCAGCCACCCCCGCTGCCAGACCGCGAAGTCGGCGTACTGGATCGGCGGCTCCGGCAGCCCCGGCAGAGGGAGCGGCGCGTCGGCCAGGAACGCCGCGTAGAGCGCCGCGACCTCGCGCACCAGCACGCCCATGGACCAGCCGTCCGAGACGATGTGGTGCATGCCCACGAACAGGTGATGGTCGGCCCCGCCCAGCGCCACGAGGGCGACGCGGATCAGCGGCGGCCGGGAGAGGTCGAAGCCGCGGGCCGCGAGCTCGCGCGTCCGGCGCAGCGACTCCCCCTGGCGCAGGGGCGCCGGCAGCCCGCCAAGATCGACGACCCTCATCTCCAGGTCCAGCCGCGGCAGCACCACCTGGACCGCGGCGCCGTCCTCCTCGCGGAAGGCGGTGCGCAGCACCTCGTGGCGGCGCACGACCTCCCGGAAGCTCGCCGCCAGCGCCCGGACGTCGAGCGGTCCCGAGAGCCGCAGCAGGACGCGCAGGTTGTACGTCGGCGACCCCGGCTCGAGCTGGTCCAGGAACCACATCCGCTGCTGCGAGAACGACAGGGGGGCCGGGCCGGTCTCCGGGCGCCGGCCGATGGTGAAGACCTGGGCCGCGGGGACCTCGCCGCGCCTCCGGCGCTCGAGCAGGGCCCGTTTCGCGGGGGAGAGGCCGGCCAGACGTGCTGCGATTTCGTCTCGTTGCATACCACTGCCCCAAACCAGCAGACATTCGCGAAAAGGACGATGAAACGCGGGGAACCCTGTTGCGCTTCGGAAATCGGAGTATACGCGGCGGCCGGAAACCCTACAAATTTGGCTCTTCCCGTCCCGTCTGGCCCGCCGCGGGCACCCTGTAGGTGGGGCGAAACCCAACCGACAGGCCGGCCGGCAGCGGCCGGGGGGAGTCAAAGACGATGCAGAAGAGACCGAGATCCTGGCGCACGAAGGCGTGGGGAGGCGCGGCCTGTGCCCTGCTGACCGCCGCCTCCCTGCAAGCCGGGTCCACCGTCGGACCGAACGTGCGCGTCAACGCGCCGCAATCCCCCATGCCCGACGGCCGGCTCGGCCGGGCGGGAGAGGCGATCGTGTCGGACGCGACCGGCAGACTGCTGCTGGCCGGCTGGGAGACCATGCACGGGACCTGCGGACCGCCGTTCGGCGCCGCCTGCACGCCGCCCAAGACGCCGGGCATCTCGGCCGTCGCCTATTCGACCGACGGCGGCAAGACCTGGACCGAGGCCGGCGCGCCCTACCTGGGCGACAACGTCATGACCTCGGGCCGTCCCTGGTTCGACCGCGGCGGCAAGGACGACCAGACCTACTTCTTCATCAGCCGGGCGTCCGATGCCCGGCCGACGCCGAAGGACGCCATGACCCCGGGAGGCGCGGGGCAGATCGGCATCGTCTTCTTCCGCGGCCGGTTCAAGGACGGCGCCTTCGCCTGGACCGACAACCACCTCTTCAAGCCGCAGCGGCCGAACGACCTCCTGCGCAGCCCGAGCCTCGTGGCGGCCAGGGACGGCAGCGGCAAGGTCTGGGTGGCGATCAGCCCCCTGCTCGAGATCTGCGGCTTCAAAGGCGGCTCGGGAGGCCAGATCGAGGTCCACCGCAGCGCCGACGAGGGCAAGACCTGGGAAGGCCCGGTGGTCGTGAGCAAGGACGACTTCCTGGTCACCCCCGACCCCAAAGACCCCCTCTGCGGCAGCCAGGGGACGATCCAGCTCTCGCCGTCCATGGCCGTCGGCCCCGGCGGCGAGATCTACATCACCTGGCACTTCGGCCCCAGGCTCCTCACCCGCAACCCGGTCTCGCTGAACAAGACCGCGTCCATCCACTTCGCCCGCTCCCTGGACGGCGGCAAGACCTTCAGCGCCCCGCGCTCGCTCGCCGCCATCAACTCGATGCGCGAGAACTCGCCGGTCGGCTACAGCAAGATCAACATCAACGACTACCCGCGGATCGCGGTCGCCACCGGCGGGCCTCGCAAGGGGCGGATCTACGTCACCTACGCCAGCGCGCTGACCGAGGCCACCGGTCCGGTCGACACGCAGGTGCTGGTCTCCTCGCAGGTCTACCTGACCCACTCCGACGACCAGGGCACGACCTGGAGCAAGCCGGCGCCGCTGGCGCCGCCCGTGCCGCCGACCGGCGTCAAACGCCTCTGGCCGACCGTCACCGTCCGCGACAACGGCGCGGTCGACGTCATCTACATGGAGCACCAGGAGAAGCAGATCACCGACGACCCCAAGGACATCGAGTGCGACCTCAAGACCGTGTTCGACCTGAACCGCAAGGGCACGGTCAGCGGCCTGAGCGACATCTATTGGGTGCAGTCCACCGACGGCGGGGCCACCTTCGGGGCGCCGGTCCGCGTGACCTCCGAGACCACCAACTGGTGCAAGGTGAATTTCGACTACGAGAGCACCCAGTTCGCGAACTTCGGCGACATCCTGGGGCTCTACTCGGCCGGCAACCGCACCTTCGCGGTCTGGCCGGACGGCAGGAACGGCGTCCCGGACGCCTACTTCGCCGAGCTCGGCGCACCCGCCGAGACCAAGCCGGCCAAGACGAAATAGCCGCATGGACAACAGGGGGCGTGGGTGTGAGCCCACGCCCCCTTCCCTACCGACGACAGACTGCTACTCCGCGGCGGCCGGCCCCGCCTCCTTGGGCGGGATCATCTCGGGCGACTTCGCCTTCCGGGAGCGCTTGCGGATGGGCGCCACGTCGAACTGCACCAGGCGCTCGTTCTTGGTGCCGAGGATGCCCTTGACCATGCCGCGCAGCCGGCGGGCCTGCTCGCGGCCGTCGTCGAGCACCTCGCCGAGCTCCTGGGTGGTCTGCTGCCGGACGGCGCTGAACGAATCCTGGCGGGCCTTGAGGTCCAGCGCCCGCGTCAGCAGATCCGACAGAGCGGCCCGCTGCGACTCGGCGGGGGCCAGGGCCTCCGCGTGGTCGAGGAACGCCTGCAGCAGACGCTGCCAGTCGCGGATGAGATACGGGAACGAATTGATGTTGGCCATTTCATTTCTCCTCTGTTTTTGAGCCGGTGGCTCGGTCTTTGTTTGATTCCTTCACGGACCCACGTTTACGCCTACCCTCGTCACGAACTATCCATGCGCACCTCTCCTTCCTCGAGCCTCCGGACCATTCCGCCCGAAAGAGATCGACAGCTCTATCCAGAGACGTCGCCGCCTCTACTCTGACTGCGCTGGTACTACAAAATCAGACTCGAAGAAGATACACATCGCCACAGTGGCTGTCAATAGAGCAATATTATTGCTGTTCCGACACTCTGTCCTGCGCTCCGGATAACCTGGAAGCCGCAGCGAAGTATCCGCCCCGAGATCCAGGCAGCGGGGATCTCGGGGCGGACGACCTGCACCAAGATCCAGACGTCCGGGAGACAGATCCGGACGACCCGCGCCGGGATCCCGGCCTCCGGTAGACAGATCCAGGCGACTTGCCCCGGGCTCCCGACCTTCGGGACACAGATCCCGACGACCCGTACCGGAATCCTGACGGTCCGGGAACAGCTCCCGAGGACCCGCAACGAGATCCCGCCTCTCTGAAGACAGGCCCCGCCGGCCCGCACCCAAGGTACGGCGACCCCCCCCGAGTTTCCCCCCGCCCGCCCGCACGGGCCCGCAGACCGCATAACCGCGCGGGCGCCACCATAGGTTCAACAAATATAAAAGAAACGCGCACGCCAACCCC
>JBKKAU010000077.1:0-16836 GCA_046714475.1 Thermoanaerobaculia bacterium | reverse complement strand
CCGTACCTGACGTTATATTTCTGTATCGCCCCCCCGGGGGTGTCCCCGCCTCGGGGTTCGCTCAGCCGGACTTTCCGGGGAGGCGGCGGCCGATCCGGCCGCCGCTCTCATAGGCTCGAATTGTATCTACGGAGGTGGCCATATGAGCAGTTCGACGGACGGACATGGATCGGTAGGGCGTCCTCTTCTCCGGCGACGGGACTTCCTCGCGCTGGGGTCCGCCGGGCTCGCTTCGCTCTGCCTCAGCGACTTGGCGTGGGCGCAAGGAATCCCTGGGAGCACGCTGCCTCTGCCGGTCGCGTATCTGGAGGGCAGCGGGCGGATCCGCAACCTCAAGCGCCTGAACCGGGCGGTCCGCCGGCCGGGGCTGGTGGTGACCGAAGAGAAGGCTTCGCCCCAGGAGCCGCTCGAGGTGGTCTCGGCCGCCCGGCTGCCGATGGGGGATACCTCTCTCGTCGGCCAGCCGCTCCGCCTCCGGGTCCACGGCCTCTATCCCCCCGCGGCGGTGACGCCGAAGCGTCGGCGGGAGTTGCCGGTCGCGATCGATCTCGACGTGATCTTCCCGCCTCCCGTGGATGCGGTTCTCCCGGAGCCTCTGCCCTTCTACGCTTGGAGCTTCAGGAGACGGCCGGGCTGGAATCCCAGCCCGCCGGTGAGCTTCGTCTTCCCTCTCGACTGGTACGTCTATCCGCAGCTGTCGATGAAAGTCCGGTATGCCGGCGGTGAGGTCGTGACGATGTCGACCCGGTTTACGCTGGACCAGGAGTCCGGTCTGCCGCGCCTGCATCGCGGGGTCTACCTGCTCGGGCTCCTTCCGGGAGCGTGGGAGATGGAAGGCGACCTCTCCAAGCTCGGCAAGTCCGCTCCGGCCGAGCTGTTCTCGATCCTGCTCTCTGTCGAGTCCGAAGAGGTGGAGCCGTAGAGATGCAGCCGTCGATCGTCCTCCGCCCGATCGGCGAGGACGACATGGGCTTTCTCCTCGGGGTCTACCGCAGCACCCGGGAGGACGAGCTGGCCACGGTCGTCGACTGGACCGAGGAGCAGAAGGCGTGGTTCGTCCTCATGCAGTTCAACGCCCAGCACGCCTGGTATCAGGAGCATTACGGCGGGGCCACGTTCGACGTCGTCCTGGTCGACGGGGTCCCGGCGGGGCGGCTCTACGTCCATCGCCGCGAGACCGAGATCCGGCTGGTCGACATTACGATCTTGCCCGAGCTCAGGGGCCGTGGGATCGGCTCCGCGCTCCTCGCCGGGCTGCTCGCGGAGTCCGGAGAGACCGGCAAGCCGCTCACCATCCACGTCGAGAAGTACAACCCCGCCATGAAGCTCTACCGGCGGCTCGGCTTCAAGACGATCGCCGACCGGGGAGTTTACGATCTCCTGGAGTGGAACCCCGGCTCCTCTCAGTTGAAAACGGCTTCGTAGCGCATCCCCTCGCCGTCCGGGCCGATGGGGACGAGGAAGATCTCGAGCGCGCCCAGACGCTCATGCTCCAAGGGATAGATGGCCTGCGGGAGGATGACCTCGCGCGGTCCGCGGAAGAAGGCCGAGAACGGCTCCGGCCGCGGGCCGGGGTGCTTCTCGTGGCGGGCGATCTGGTAGAGCACCAGCTCCAGCGAGCGCTCCTGTGCGACTTGCAAACGGAAGCGAGTTCCCAGATGCTCCTCGAACGACGCCGGCGTCAGGTCCTGCAGCATGGAGCCTCCTCACGGGTGAAACGGGTGGAGCGGGTATTCTACCCGACACCCCTTTGCCATCGCCGGGCCGCCGCGATAGCATCGCCCCCGCTCGGTTTGGAGCCCAAGACCGGGAAGACCGAGGAGAGACGAGGAGAGAGACGTGGACTTTTCCCTGACTGACGAGCAGCGCGCCATCGAAGAGACGGCGCGGGACTTCGCGCGGCGCGAGATCGACCCGATCGTCGAGGAGATCGACGAGAGCCAGCACTTCCCCCGCGAGGTGATGGCCAAGGCCGGCGAGCTGGGCTTCCTCGGCATCATCTTCCCCGAGGAGTACGGCGGCGCGGGGCTGGGCTATGTCGAGTACGTGATCGTGATCACCGAGCTGTCCAAGGTCGACCCGTCGGTCGGCATCAGCGTCGCCGCCCACAACTCGCTGTGCAGCAACCACATCTACAAGTTCGGCAACGAGGAGCAGCGGCGGCGCTGGCTGGTGCCGCTCGCGCAGGGGGAGAAGATCGGCGCCTGGAGCCTGACCGAGCCGGGAGCCGGCTCGGACGCGGCCGGCACCCGCACCCGCGCCGAGCGCGTCGACGGCGGCTGGGTCCTGAATGGCTCCAAGACCTTCACCACCCACGGCAGCGTCGGCGACGTCTGCGTGGTCTTCGCCGTCACCGATCCCCAGGGGGCGCGCCATCACAACATCTCCGCCTTCGTGCTGGACAAGGGGATGGAAGGGTTCCGGCCGGGCAAGAAGGAGAACAAGCTCGGTATCCGCGCCTCGGACACCGCCGAGGTGGTGATGGAGAACTGCTTCGTCTCCGAGGACCGGCTGCTCGGCAATCCAGGGGAGGGCTTCGTCCAGGCGCTGCAGATCCTCGACGGCGGCCGTATCTCGATCGCCGCCCTGGGATTGGGCACGGCCATGGGCGCCTTCGACACCGCCGTGCGCTATGCCAAGGAGCGCGAGCAGTTCGGCAAGCCGATCGCGCAGTTCCAGGCCATCCAGTTCGCGCTCGCCGAGATGTCGGTCCGCATCGCCGCCGCCGAGGCGCTGACGTTCGCCGCCGCCGAGGCCATGGACCGCGGCCTCAAGATCTCCCGGCTCGCCGCCGAGGCCAAGCTCTACGCCGGCGAGGCGGCGGTCTTCTGCTCCGAGCGCGGCGTCCAGATCCACGGCGGCTACGGCTTCATCAAGGACTACCGCGCCGAGAAGTACTTCCGCGACGCCAAGATCTGCACCATCGGGGAGGGGACGAGCGAGATCCAGCGCCTGGTGATCGCCCGCCAGCTCCTCAAGGAGCGATGATGCTCCCGCGGGGGGCGAGCCGGCACGGAGAGGACCTCCACGCTTTTCTCGACGAGCTGATCCCTCGCCTCCTGGAGCGCAATCCGCGCGCCGTGGGGCGCGCCATCTCCCTGCTCGAAGACGGCGGACCCGGCCAGAAGGAGCTGGTCCGCCGGGTCTATGCCCGCACCGGAAGGGCGCGCGTGGTCGGCATCACCGGTCCGCCGGGCGCCGGCAAGAGCACCCTGGTCGACCGCCTGGCCCGCCTCTGCCGGCAGCGCGGCGAGACGGTCGGCATCCTCGCCGTCGACCCGACCAGCCCGTTCACGGGTGGCGCCCTGCTCGGCGACCGCATCCGCATGCAGACGCTCTACACCGATCCCGGCGTCTTCATCCGCTCCATGGCCACCCGGGGCGCGATGGGCGGCCTGGCGCGGGCCTCCCGCGACGCGGTCGACCTGCTGGACGCCGCCGGCTACGACTGGGTCCTGGTCGAGACGGTCGGCGTCGGCCAGGACGAGGTGGACGTGGTGCGCACGGTCGACTCGGTCGTGGTCGTCACCGTGCCGGGGCTGGGGGACGACATCCAGGCGATCAAGGCGGGCATCCTGGAGATTGCCGACGTCTTCGTCATCAACAAGGCCGACCGCGAGGGGGTAGACCGCGCGGTCCGCGACCTCGAGATGATGCTCTCGCTCGGCGAGCACGGGGTCTGGGTGCCGCCGGTCCTGAAGACCGTCGCCAGCCGGGAGGAGGGCATCGACCGGGTGCTGGCGGACGTCGAGCGTCACCGGCGGCACCTCGCCGACAGCGGCGAGATGGAGGCGCGGCGCCGGTCGCACCTGCGGCTGCGGGTCGAGACCATCCTCAAGGAACGGGTGGTGGCGGCCGCCGACCAGGTGCTCGGGCTGGAGCGCGAGATCGAGCGCGGGTTCGAACAGCGGCTCGACCCATACGTCGTCGCCGACCGGCTGTTCGCCGGGGTGGTATCCAGCGAGGCGCCGGGCCTGGACCCGGAAGAGACCGGCCCGCCGGGGCTGACCGAGGAGAGGATGGCGTGATCCGGAGAATCGACCACCTGGGCGTCGCCGTGCGCTCGATCGAGGAGGGGCGCGCGGTCTACGAGGCCATGGGGCTGAGCGTCGCGGCGATCGAGGAGGTCCCCGAGGAGGGGGTCCGCGTCGCCCTGATCCCCTGCGGCGAATCGAGCATCGAGCTGCTCGAGCCGACCTCGCCCGACTCGCCGATCGCCAGGTTCCTGGAGAAGCGCGGGCCGGGCATCCATCACGTCTGCCTGGCGACGGACGACGTGCGGAGCGACGACGCCCGCCTGCGGGAGCAGGGCTATCAGGTCCTCCGCCCCGAGCCGACCCGCGGCGCCGGCGGCTGCTGGGTGCAGTTCGTCCACCCCAAGAGCACCGGCGGCGTGCTGCTGGAGCTGTCCGAGAGCCCGGACGGCCACGATTTCCCACCAGCGCACGGACATGGGCAGGCGCGATGATCGGCCCGGGCGCCATCGTCATCGTCCACCTGATCAACCCGACGGAGAAGCTCTGGGGCGTGCTCCACAGCCTGGAGATGACCGGGGTGACGCTGCGCGGCATCAACCTCGGGAGCTTCGACGACTGGATGGCGCAGGCGACCCGGGGTGGAGACCAGACCCTCGGCCTGTCCACCATGTTCGTGCCGCTGTTCCGGGTGGAGCGGATCTTCCTGGACGAGGCGGTGGGGGAGGTGGAGAGCTACCGCCAGCGGTTCGCGCAGCGCGTCGGGGTGCCGGTGGAGCGCTACCTCGGGCTCGAAGCGGGGGAGCCCGAAGACGAAGAGCCCACCGAAGTCCCCTCCTGAGCCCTCACCTGGCCTCCCGCGGCCCGTCGTAAACTGACAATGGGCCAGCGTAAACAAAAAACGCCTCAGATGAAGAGACGATGGCTCAGATCTTCAGACAATGGGCCATGGTAAACAGATCTGAGCCGTGGTAAACAAAAAATGGCCCAGATGAAGAGACGACGGCTCAGATAAGGAGACGATGACCCGTCGTAAACAGATCTGGCCCAGATAAAGAGACAACGGCCCAGATGAACAGACAATGGGCCGTGGTAAACAGATCTGGCTCAGATAACTTTACGATGACCCGTCGTAAGGTTATCTGAGGCGTTGTCAGTTTACGCTGGGAGGTTTGAGCGGCGAGACGCCGGCGTTCCCTGGGTGGCTTCAGCGGCCGGCCACGGCCTCTCGCACCTCGTCGGTGTCCACGCTCTCCGGCGTCTCGGCGTCCTCGGGGCCGCGGCCGAAGTGGTCGAACCCCATCACCTTGAAGATCTCGTCGCGCAGCCGGCGGCAGGCGGGGTCGTCAAGGTCCCGGGGGCGCTGCACGTCGACCGGGACGATGGCGCGGATGCGGGCGGGGCGTTTGCCCATCACCACGACCCGGTCCGCGAGCTGGACGGCCTCGTCCACGTCGTGGGTGACGAACAGCACGGTCTTCCGCTCCTGCTGCCAGATCCGGGTCAGCTCGGCGCGGGTCTTCAACCGCGTCAGGTAGTCGAGGGCGCCGAAAGGCTCGTCCATGAAGAGTACGTCGGGGTCCGCCGCGAGCGCCCGGGCGATCTCCACCCGCTGCTTCATGCCGCCCGAGAGCTGGCGCGGGAACGACTTCTCGAAGCCGGTCAACCCCACCAGACGGGTGTAATGCTCCACGATCTCGCGCCGCTCCTCGGCCGGGCGGCCCACCAGCCCGAAGCCGATGTTGTCTTCCACGGTGAGCCACGGGAAGACGGCGTTCTCCTGGAAGATGAAGATCCGCTTGGGGTCCGGCCCCTGGACCGGACGGCCGTCGATCAGGATCTCCCCCTGGGAGGCTTCGAGGAAGCCGGCGGCGATGTTGAGCAGGGTCGACTTGCCGCAGCCGGACGGGCCGACGATGCAGACGAACTCCCCCGCGGGGACGTCCAGCTGGATGTCTTCGAGGACGCCGAGCGTCCCATCCTTGGCGGGGAACGTCATCCAGAGATCCCGGACGGAGATCTTCATCGCCCCAACCCCCACTGGACCTCGTCGAGGTTCCCGAGCTGCCGCACCAGCCAGTCGAGCCCCAGACCGATCAGGCCGATCAGCACCATGCCCGCCACGACCAGATCGTAACGCTTGCCCGCGTTCCTGGCGTCGATGATGAGATAGCCCAGCCCGGAGTTCACCGCGATCATCTCGGCGGCGACGACGACCAGCCAGGCGATCCCCAGGGCCAGACGGAGGCCGGTGAGGATCTGCGGCAGCGCCGCCGGGAAGATCACCTTCTGGAACAGCGCGACCCCCTTGAGGCCGAAGTTCCGCGCGGCGCGGATGTAGACGAGCTGGATGTTCTGCACCGCCGCGATCGCCGAGGTGGTGATCGGGAACAGGCTGGCCAGGAAGATCAGGAAGATCGGGGCGAGGTCGCTGACGCCGAACCAGAGGATGGCGATCGGGATCCAGGCGATCGGCGAGATCGGCCGCAGCAGCTGGATCATCGGGTTGAAGGCCTTGAACGCGCTCCCGAACCACCCCAGGAGCAGGCCGAAGGGGATGCCCACGAGCACGGCGAGGGCGTACCCGGTGGAGACGCGGAACAGCGACGCGATCACGTAGCGCAGGAGCACGCCCTTCTGGGCCAGCTCGACCGTGCCGGTCAGCACCTGGCCGGGAGTCGGGAAAATGTCGGTGCCGGACAGGCGGACCGCCGCGTGCCAGAGGCCGATGAGGACCGCCGCGACCGCGAGGGGCAGCAACACGGATTCGAGACGGGACCTCATGGCGCCTCCCAGGTGTGCGGGCCGACGCTGGCGGCCTTCTCCGAGAACCGCGTGTCCGTGTACTCCTCGAAGGCGATCGGCCCGTCAAGGATGCCGGCCTCCAGAGCCAGCGCCGCGATCTCCTCGAAGTCCTCGCGGGCGAGGGAGAGCTTGGAGTAGGTGACCCGGTCCGGAGGCTTGCTGAGCACGAAGCTGAGCAGGCGAGGGTCCTGGTTGTAGTACTTCGTGGCAACCTGCTTCGCCGCCTTCATCCGGTGATCCATGCCCCCTTCGAGCCACAGACCGCTCTTGGCGATGCCGGTCACGAGGTCCTGGACCCACTCCGGGTGCTCGTCGATGGTCTTCTGGTGGACCACCAGGACGCAGGAGATGAAATCGGGCCAGATGTCCTTGGCCTGATAGAGGACCCGGCCGTAGCCGTCCATCTCGGCCTGCGCCATGAAGGGCTCGCCCGAGGTGATGGCGTCCACCGCCTTGACGGAGAGCGCCGCCGGCATGTCAGGTGGGGGCATCTCGACCATGGTGATGTCTTTGATGCTCATCCCCTGGTTCTTGAGGGCCTTCCAGATCAGCATGTGCTGATTGGAGAAGCGGCCGGGGATGGCGATCTTCTTGCCGCGCAGGTCGCGCATGCTGCGGATGTCCGAATCCTTGTGCACCACCAGGGCCGTGCCGTCCCGGTGGCCGAGATAGACGATCTTGACCGGCGCTCCCTGCTGGCGCAACACCATGGCCATGGGGGCGAGCATGAACGTCGCCGGCAGATGGCCCGCCAGGAGGGACTCCTTGATCTCCGGAAAGGCGTTGAACCGCACGGGCTCATAGAACCCCTTGCCGGCCGTGTTGTGGTTGATCCAGTCGGTGACGGGACAGGTGAGGTGGCAGGTCACCGGCAGGAAGCCGACCCGGAACCGGGCAGTATCCGCCGCCGCCTCGCCGCTCAGCATTTGCATCGGGTTGAAACCCATGTTGACCCAGGCGTGTAGCAGCCCGACGCAGACGACGATACCCAACGTGCTCAGCAGGATCTTGGATAGTTTGCTCATGACGGCTTGCGCTCGGAAAGTGGTGGAATTCTGGAGGCTCTATCAAACAGGGTGCGCGCCGCTCGTGCGCCGGGACGAAGGCGGAGGAGCGGCGCGGGACCGTTCCAGCTCAGAACTGGACGTTGCCGATGAAGAACGAGGCGACGTCCACCCGCTTCGACACCAGGGCCGACGCCATGTCCGGCGTCAGGACGAACTGGCCGGCCCTCTCGCGCTCCGGGGTGGTCAGGAGCAGCTCGAAGGCCTCCACGCGGTTGGGATGGCGGTCGCGGATGTGGAGCAGGGCGTTGGAGCCGATGGCCAGCGCCCGGAAGACCGAAGCTTCCGAGTTGGTGGTGATCTCGATCAGCAGCCGGGAGGCGCCGGTGCCGGAGTAGATCTCGGCGTCTTCGATCCCCTGGCCGCGGAAGAACTGCTGCAGCTCGGACGCAACCTCCATATGGGCGTAGGGCTTGCGGGCCACGCCCGCGAAGTCGACGAACCCCGCCCGGGTCTTGCCGCCCGCCCCAGGGGTGCTGCGCGACGTCTCGCGCCGGACCTCCGGCAGGTCGCGCGGCGCCGCGCTGCGGCTCGTGATCAGGTCGGCCAGGGTCTTCTGCGGCGGCGTCTGCGCCTGCTGCCGCGGCGCCGGGGCGGTCTTTGGGTTCCCCGGTTCCAGGACGACGGCGGTGCCGTAGTTGCTCCGGTTGGCCTCCTCGGTACGGCGGACGTCGATCTCGCGAGCGTCCATGGCCGTGCGGGTGCCGTTGGGCAGGATGATGATCGCCTTGCCGTTCTCGATCCGGTACTTCTCCTTGGCGATGATCTGCTTGCCGTCCTTGAGGACGACGGTGTAGGCGGCGAGCGGGCCGGCCAGGAGCAGGCCGCAGACCGCGGCGAGGGCCAGGGGATGGAGTCGTAAACGGCGCATGCGAGATCCTCCTCGTGCTCGTGAGACACACCCTTTTTCGTCCGCGATGGGCGACGGCGCTCCGGCCGGGGACAGGGTGCAGGCTCTGCTATCATAGCCTGCCACGAGCGCCGGAACGAGACCGGAACGAGAGAGATGTCGCCATGCTGATCGTCATGAAGATGGACGCCACCCCCGAGCAGGTCGAGGGCGTGGTCCGTCAGGTCGAGGCCCACGGCCTCAAGGCCCACCCCATCGCGGGGGCCCAGCGGACCGCGGTCGGCATCACCGGCAACCTCGGGATCGTGGGCGCGAACCTGTTCGAGGCTCTGCCCGGGGTCCTCGAAGTCCTCCGGGTCAGCCACCCCTACAAGCTCGTCTCCCGCGAGTTCAAACCCTCGGACACCGTGGTCCGGGTGGGCGACGTCTCGATCGGCGGACCGGAGCTGGTGGTCATGGCCGGACCCTGTTCGGTCGAGAGCCACGAGCAGACGCTGGAGATCGCGCGCCGCGTCCAGGCGGCCGGCGCCCACATCCTGCGCGGCGGCGCCTACAAGCCGCGCACCAGCCCCTACAGCTTCCAGGGGCTCGGGATCGAAGGCCTCAAGATCCTCGCCCGGGTGCGCGAGGAGACCGGGATGCCGGTGGTCAGCGAGGCGATCGACATCGACGTGCTGGACGCCGTCGCCGAGTACTCCGACGTGGTCCAGATCGGCGCCCGCAACATGCAGAACTACACGTTGCTCAAGCGCGCCGGCCGCTGCGGCCGGCCGGTCCTCCTGAAGCGGGGCATGACGGCCACCGTCACCGAGCTGCTGCTCGCCGCCGAGTACATCCTCGACGAGGGCAACCCGGACATCATCCTCTGCGAGCGGGGCATCCGCACCTTCGCCGACCATACGCGCAACACCCTCGACCTGTCGGCGGTGCCGGCCGTCCAGCGCATCAGCCACCTGCCGATCATCGTCGACCCCAGCCACGCCAGCGGCAAGCGGAGCAAGGTGCTGCCGCTGTCGCGCGCCGCGGTGGCGGTGGGGGCGGACGGCCTGATGGTCGAGGTCCACTCCCGGCCGGAGCGGGCGCTGTCGGACGGCGAGCAGGCCATCCTGCCGGAGGAGTTCGACCAGCTGATGGAGACGGTCCGGCAGCTGGCGCCGGTGGTCGACCGCGTCGTCCCCGTCTACGCCGGGCGCTGATTTGAGCACGTCCACGCTCCCTCCCGGCCTGCTGCTCCTCGAAGACGGCACCCTCTTCGAGGGGGAGGCCGTCGCCCCCGGCACCCGTTTCGGCGAGGTGGTGTTCAACACCTCCATGACCGGCTACCAGGAGGTGCTCACCGACCCCTCCTACCGCGGCCAGATCGTGGTCATGACCCAGCCGCACATCGGCAACTACGGCACCATGAGGGAGGCCGCCGAGTCCAGCCGGCCCTGGGTCGAGGGGTTCATCGCCCGCCAGTTCACCGCCCGCCCGTCGGGACTCGGCGACGAGAGCCTGGTCGCCTACCTGCGGCGCCACCGCGTGCCGGCGCTCCAGGGGATCGACACCCGCGCCCTGGTGCGGCGGCTGCGCGAGCGCGGCGCCCTGCGCGGCGTGCTGACCTCGGAGCGCTCGGACGTCGACCGTCTGGCGGCCGAGCTCGCCGACTTCCCCGTCATGACCGGCCGGGCGCTGGTGGACGAGGTCACCTGCGCCGCGCCATACGAGGTCCCCGCGGTGGGGGAGGAGCGGCGCCACCTGGCGGTCTACGACTTCGGGGTCAAGGAGAACATCCTGCGCGAGCTGGCCGGACGGGGAGCGCGCCTCACCGTGCTGCCGGCCCGGACCCCCGCCGGCGAATGCCTGGCGCTGCCGGTCGACGGCGTCGTGCTGTCCAACGGCCCGGGCGACCCGGAGCCGCTCACCGGCATCATCGACGCGGTGCGCGACCTGGTCGCCGCCGACCTCCCGGTCCTCGGCATCTGCCTGGGGCACCAGCTCCTCGGCCTTGCCCTCGGCGGCCGGACCTTCAAGCTCAAGTTCGGCCACCACGGCGGCAACCAGCCGGTGCGCGACGTCGAGACCGGCAGGGTGGCGATCACCAGCCAGAACCACGGCTTCGCCGTCGAGCCCGACTCTCTCCCCGCCTCCTGCGCCGTCACCCAGGTGAACCTGAACGACGGCACCGTCGAAGGGTTTTCGATTTCCGGCAAGCCGGTCCTCTCGGTGCAGTACCACCCCGAGGCGGCGCCGGGCCCGCACGACGCCGCCGGCCTCTTCGACAGTTTCCTCCAGCAGGTCGCCGCACGTCGTTGATCGGGCTGAGCGGGCTGATCGGATGGACCCTATGAGCGCGGAGGCCCAGGGTCCCGATCCGCGCCTGCTCACCGGCCCTCTCCCCTGGGTGATCGCCTGGCGCTTCCTGCGCGGGCGCCGCAGCCAGCTGCTCGACGGCACGGCCCGGGCGGCGCTCCTCGCCACGGCGCTGGGCGTCACCGCCATGGTGATCGCCATGGCCCTGATGACCGGGTATCGCGAAGACCTCCAGGGCAAGCTGGTGCGGGGCAACGCGGCGGTGATCGCCTACCAGGTGGGGACCGAGGGCGGGCCGGTCCATCCGGACAAGCTCCAGGCGCTCACCCGCATCCCGGGGGTCAAGGGGATCGGGCGCGTCGCCTACAGCGAGGGATCTCTCTCCGGCCCGGAACGCCCGGACGGCGTCGAAGTGATCCTGCACGGCGTCGAAGTGATCCTGCGCGGCGTCGACCCCGGCGGCGGCCAGCTCACCGCCACCCCCGAGCAGCTCCGCCTGTCGCCGGACGGCATCCCCGGGACCGTCCTGGGGGCCGACCTGGCCTCCAAGCTGGGAGCCAAGACCGGCGATACGCTCCGGCTGGTGGCCCTGGGCTTCCAGGACGGCCGGCCGCGGTTCCGGTATCAGAGCCTGCGGGTCCAGGGCACCTTTTCGACCGGCTTCGCCGAATTCGACCAGCGCTGGGCGCTGCTCGACCGGGAGCTGGTGGAGCGCCTCGTGGGGAGCGAGGTGGCGATCGACCTGTTGGAGTTCACGGTGACCGATCCCAACCAGGCGCCGCGCATCGCCGAAGAGGCGTCCCGCGTGCTCGCCCCCGACTTCGTCGTCACCGACTGGCAGGAGCTCAACCGCGAGCTGTTCACGGCGCTCAAGCTGCAGCAGGTGGCGCTCTTCCTGGTGCTGGGGCTGATCGTCCTGGTCTCCACCTTCAACGTCGCCTCGACGCTGGTCGTGCTGGTGCGCGAGCGGATGCGCGACATCGGGCTGCTCGGAGCGTTGGGGCTGCGGCCGTCCCGTCTGCGGCTGGTCTTCCTGGTCTATGGCGGCCTGCTCGGCGGGCTGGGGACGCTGCTGGGGGTGGGGCTGGGGTGGGGGATCTCCTGGACGCTCACCACCTTCGAGCTGATCCGCTTCGACTCCGAGGTGGCGGCGATCTACTTCATCAGCTTCGTCCCTTTCCGGGTGGAGCCGATGGACCTCCTCGCGGTGGTGGGGTTTGCCCTGCTGGTGACGCTGATCGCCTGCTTCGCCCCCGCCTGGCGGGCCGCCCGGGTCGATCCCTCGTCGGCGCTGCGGTACGAGTAGACTGAAAGGACTAAAAGGACTGCAAGGACGACAAGGACTCCAAGGTTTCCTGGTCCTTTGAGTCCTTGCTGTCCTTTTAGTCCTTTCGTGCAGTTACGCCGACACGCTCTCGTCGTTGCGCTCGCCCGACATGATGCGCCAGCCGAGGACCTTCTCGTCGATCTCACGCAGGCGGTTGGCGACCAGGCGGCAGAGGAGCTGCAGGAACTCGAGCGCGGCGTGGGGGTCCATGGCGAGCACCTCCTTGACCGTCGCCTGGTCGAGGGCGAGCACGGTCAGCGGCCCGTTGTAGGCGCGGGCGTCCGCCGAGCGCGGCTCGCCGTCGATCAGCGCCATCTCGCCGAAGAAATCCCCCCGGTCGAGGATCGCGAGCGCCTCCTCGCCGCCGCCGGGGATGAACTTGCTGATCATCGCCCGGCCCTCGAGGATGACGTACATCTCCGAGCCCGCGTCCCCCTCCTGGAAGAGCGAGGCCCCGGACGCGAACCGCTTCTCCCGCGAGAACGTGGCCAGCGTCATCAACTCGCGCCGCGACAGGCCCTGCTCGCGGAAGAGCCGGATCTTGTCGTTGGCCTCGACCTTGACGGCCGCCGCGACCGCCGACGGCTGCTTGCGCAGGCGCAGGAAGTTCTCCGGCGTCGATTCCGCCGAGAAGAAGGTCTTGAGCTGCTCGTTGGTGCCGCGGAGCTTGCGGGCGAGGCTGTGCCAGAAGCTCCAGAAGATCTGGACACCGAGGTCCGGCGAGGTCTCCAGCAGCGAGTCGAGGCGCTGGGCGTCGAGGCGGAAGAGCTGGCAGGGCTGGCTCGCGATGGCGTCCGAGGAGCGCTCGTGTCCGGTGATGTAGCTCGATTCGCCGAACAGGTCCCCCGGCTGCAGCCGGCCCAGCGCGAAGGTGCCGTAGGAGGTGGTGCGCTGGATGGCGATCTCGCCGCGCTCGAGCACGTAGAGGTCGCGGCCCTGGCTGCGGTAGCCGAGGATCATGCTGCCGTTCTCGTGCGCCTCCTCCTCGACCGCCTGGGTGAGACGGAAGACCTGCTCGTCGCTCATATGGGACCAGAGCTTGATGCGGCGCAGGCGCGCCGCGAGCTCGATCCGGCCGCCGTACTCCTGACGGCGGACAGGAGACCCCGGCAGGGACAGGACGGCCGAGAAGCCGCCCTGCTCCAGGAACCGCTCGCGGTGCCATTCGAGACGGTCGAACGCCGTGTGGAGGTACTCCTGGCGCTCGCGGAACACGGCGGAAAGCTCGCGGTTGCCCCAGCCCAGGATCTGCTTGAGCGTCTGGATCCGCAGCTTCAGGCGGTCGACCGCGTCGCCGTCCGCTTCATGGGTCAGCAGGAAGGCGTGGACGCTCGCCCGTAGCGAGTCCTCGAACTGCTTGCGCTCGTACTCGGCGCGGCCGAGGTTCTCGGCGATCTCGCGGTCGAACGGGTTGAGGCGCAGCGCCTTGCCGAACTCCTCGGCGGCGCCGTCGTGGTCCTGGCGGCGGAAGAGCAGGCGCCCGTGCAGCTTGTGGTGCGACGGGTTGGCCAGGTCCTTGGCCTTGGCCACCTCGATGCACTCGATCGCCCGCGCGTTCTCGCCCTTGTCGGCGTAGAGGTGGGCGAGGCCGAGGAAGTGGGCGGCGTCGATGGCGTTGCGGCGGAACCCCTCGCGCATCATGTCCTTCAAGCTCCGGGAGGCGCCGCCGCGCTGCTGCCGCTGCAGCTTGCGCACCTCGGCGAGCCCGAGCTTGACGCTGAAGTTCCTGGGGTCCAGCCGCAAGGCGAGCAGGAACAGCTCCGCGGCCTCCTCGTACCGGCCGCGCTCGCTGAGGCGCCGCGCCAGGTCCGTCAGCTCGTCGACGTCCTTGGAAGGGCTCTGAGGGTCGGTCATCGTGCCGCTCTGGACATGGAAGGCCACAAAGTCTAGCACGGTCCTCCGGGAGCGCGGGCGACTTGAAAAAAAACCGCGACTCCTATATAGATTCAGCTATAGATTGCCACCTATGATGCAAAACCCGAGTTTTCCTCGCATGGGAGCGGGGGCTGTCCGGATCTCGCGGGATGAGATCGCCAGCGCGCTGCACCGCGGGATCGATTGCTGCCGGCGCGGAGACTGGGACCAGGGCCTGCTGTACCTGGGCCGGGTCGCCGAGTCGAGCGACCGCTCCTCTCTGCCAGGTCTCTTCTACTCCTATCTGGGCTATGGGATCGCCCGGTGCCAGAACCGGGTCGAGGAGGGCCTCAAGCTCTGCGAGCACTCGGTCAAGCTGGAGTTCTACCAGCCCGAGAACTACCTGAACCTGGCGCGGACCTGCCTTCTCGGCAAGGACCGCCCGGGGGCCGTGCGCGCCATCCGCCGGGGGCTCAAGATCGACTCCCAGCACCTCGAGCTGCTGGCCCTGTACCGCGAGCTCGGCATGCGGGAGGCGCCGGTCCTGTCGTTCCTCCACCGTTCGAACCCGCTCAACCAGATGCTGGGCCGGATCCGGCACTCTTTCCGAAGCAACGGCAAAAAGTAAAACCGGCTCCCTCCAGAGCCCGCTTTGGGTTGGAGGAGAGCCGGTCGAGGCCCTCGCGGGAAGTTGGAGCTACGGTGCTGCGGGCGCGGCCGCCTTGGCCGCTCCCGCGGCGCCCTTCATGTCGTCGAACACGATGCCCAGGTTCTGGGCGCCGTTGTCGCGGACCATGTCCATGAAGTCGGCGACGTCGCCGTAGGGCAGCTCGCCGTCGGCGGCGAAGAACACCACCTTGGCCGAGCGCCCGGCGAGCACCTCGCGGAGCCGGGTGGGGAACTCGTTGCGAGTCACCTGCAGCTTGTTGATGAAGGCCCGGCCCTGGGAGTCCAGGCGCACGATCACCTGGTCGTCGGTCGTCGGCGGCGGGACGTTGGTCTCCAGCTTGGGCGGCACCTGCACCTCGTGGCCCATCTGGAGGATCGGGGTGACGATCATGAAGATGATCAGGAGCACCAGGACCACGTCGACCAGCGGCGTGATGTTGATGTCGCTCCGTACGCTCCCCGTCGAGCTGGTTTGTATAGCCATGTTTCGTTACCTCCGCTCAGATGGCGGTGTTGTTGGCGCCGCCCTCTCGTTCCATCACCAGACCGACGCGGGTGAACCCGGCCTCATTGATGACCTGCATCACGCGCCGGACGTCTTTGTACTTGATGCGGCGGTCGCCCTTGATGACGATCGCCCGGTCCGGCGACTGGGTGTGGAGCTCCTCGAGCTGGCGCTGGAGCGCCTCCTCCTCCGGAACCCAGTTCTCGTTGAGGAAGACGTTGCCGTTCTGCTTGACCGAGACGGTGAGCTGCCTCTCGTTCTCCGGCATCTTCTCGGGAGACAGGGTCTCCGGGAGCTGGACGTCGACGCCCTTCTGGAGCATCGGCGTGACCACCATGAAGATGATCAGCAGCACGAGGCAGACGTCGACGAGCGGCGTGACGTTGATCTCGCTCTTGACGCCCTGATCGGCGAACGGGCTCTTATGCTTTGGTCGTAGCATGGCGGGCCTTCTGCTTCTTCATGAAGAAGTCGATCAGCTCCGACGCGGAGTTCGACATCTCCACCTGCAGACGCTCGATCTTGTTGGTGAAGTAGTTGAACATCCAGGCGGCGGGGATGGCGACGCCGAGGCCGAGCGCCGTCGCGACGAGCGCTTCCGCGATACCGGCCGACACGGCGCCGATACCGCCCGAGCCGGTCACGGCCATGCCGCGGAACGCGTTGATGATGCCGATGACGGTGCCGAACAGACCGATGAACGGCGTCGTGGTGGCGATCGTCGCCAGGCCGCCGAGGCCCTTCTTGAAGTCGGAGGTGGTCATCAGGGTCGAGCGCTCGACGGCGCGGCCGGCGGCCTCGACGACCTCCAGGTCGGTCAGCGGGCTGGTCTGGCTCTCGAACTGGTAGGCCTGGAGGCCGGCGGAGACGACGCGCGCCAGATGGCTGCCGGGGTACTTCGACGCCGCGTCGATGGCCGCCTGCGCCCGGTCGTTCTTGAGGTGGTCGGTGACCAGCTTGGCGAAAGCCAGCGACTGTTTGCGCGCCTTGCTGAAGACGATGAGACGCTCGACGCAGACGTACAGAGACCAGACCGACATCGCGATCAGGATCACGATGACCCCCTTGTTGAGGATCGTCATCTGCTCCCAGAGTGCCAACGGACTGAAATCCATGCTCTTTCTCCTTAGTGATGCAGGCGCGCCTTACTGCACCTGGAAATTGACCGTCAGTGAGTAATAGACCTTGACCGGCTTGCCCTGGAACATGGCGGGTTTGAACTTCCACCTCTGCACCGCCTGGACGGCCGCCTGATCCAGGCCCATCGGCAGCCCCTTGAGCACCCGCACGTTGGTGACGTTGCCCCTCTCGTCGATGATCGCCTCGACGATGACGGTCCCCTGGAGGCGGGCCTTCCGGGCCAGCTCCGTATAGACCGGCGGCGGGCCCGAGATCTTTTCCGGCCGGCTGACGCCGCCGCCGACGCGCAACGGCTCCTCGCTCACCACGCCGCCCGGCACGCCGCCCGGCGTACCGCCGACGACGCCGCCTACCAC
>JBKKAU010000076.1:0-3499 GCA_046714475.1 Thermoanaerobaculia bacterium | reverse complement strand
CGGGCTCTGGAACGCTCCCATCTTCAATCCGCTCAAAGGGACCTTCACCTTCTCGGAGCCGTTGCTCCTGCAAGGGGTCACCCTCTCGCCTCTCTGGTGGATGGGTGTCCCGCCGGCCGCGATCTACAATCTTGCGATTCTCTTGACCCTGGTCTGCAACGGTCTCGCCACCAGGAGCCTGGCGCTGGCGCTCGGTGCGCCGAGCGGCGCCGCCCTCCTCGCGGCGCTCGCCGGCGTCACCCTCCCCTATACCGCCAAGGTCTTCGGGGTGCTCCCCGTGCTCCCCCTTTTCGGCACGATCTGGGCGCTCGCGGCCCTGGTTCGCTTTGGCAAGGAGGGCGGGTGGCGACCCGCCGCGCTGGCGGTCCTGTCGTTCGCCTTGCAGTTCCTCGCGGGGGAGCAGATGGCGCTCCTGAGCCTCCCTTTCCTTCTCCTGGCGGGGCTCGTGGCGCTGGCGGAGCAGAGGTTCCGCGCCCGGTCGATCGCGACGCTCGGCGCGCTGGCGATCCTCGGGGCCATCGTGCTCTCGCCCATCGCCGGCACGATCAGCTCCTTCCATGAGAAGTACGGGTTCGCGCGATCCGAGGAGGTCGTGGCGGCCCTCTCGGCCCAGGCCCGGGACTTCACGACCCGCCCCAGCTCCGCCCGCCTGGCGTTTCCGCCCCGCGAGGACTCCTATCGAGGGGATACGGGAGGGCTCTTCCCCGGCTTTCTCCTTCTCGGTCTGGGGGCGGCAGGCGCCTGGCTCGGTTGGCGCCAGGGGGAGCGGAGGCTCTGGATCGTCTGCCTTCTCGCCTGCGCCGTAGGTGGCGGGCTTCTCGCGCTCGGTCTCAACCTGCGGATCGGGGATTGGCGCCCCTTCGCCAGTCTGCGGGAGGTGGTGCCCGGCCTCCGCACCCTGCGCAGCCCTTTCCGCGCCGTGGCGATCTCTCAAGCGGTACTCGCGGCGTTGGCCGCGCTGGCCCTGGCCCGCCTCGCCTCCTGGCGCGGAAATGCCGGCAGGATTCACGCCCTCGCCCTGGGCGTCCTGGCGGCGGCCGAGAACCTCGCGTCTCCTGGCAGGCTGGTGCCGACCCCCGCGACCCCGCGCGCCGCCTGGACGAGCTGGTTGCGCGAGCAGCCGCGGAAGCTGATCGTGGCGCACGTCCCGCTGCCGCGCGGGCTGCACGTCTCCGACTACGAGATGGAGGCGTGGCGGATGTTTGCCCAGATCGACCACCATCGGCCGCTTCTCAACGGCTACTCGGGCTACTTTCCCTCCGGGTACGGTATGTTCCAAGGGGACATGGACCAGAACTTCCCTTCGGATCGCCTCCTCTGCATGATGGTGTTCGGTTTTGGGGTCAACACCCTGATTCTCGACCGCCCCTACCTGGAGGAGCGGCGCGCCCTGTTCGAGAGCGACTCCTTGCGGGGCTTCTTCGGGCCCGGATTTAGCGATGATCCTGAGGTGGTGATCGTGCGCCTGAGCCCACCTCCCGAGGCCTGTGGCCTCCCACCCTCGTAGCCGCGGTGGCCGGGCTCGAGGCGCGCCTGCTTCCCCATGCCACTGTAGTATGCCGCGAGCAGGGCGCCGAAGGAGTGGGCGACGAACGTCACGCCTCGGCAGGGCCGGGGCGGTCCAGAAAGGATCCACCCCGGCGGTCCGGAGCTAGTTGCAGGGCCTCGTCTCAGGGATGCAGCTTGCGTGGTTTCCCTGGATACAGCACTTGTAGCCGATGATGCAAGCGGGGCAGAGCGGCTCTACGGGTTGGGCCTGTAGCCGCGCGGTGCTAACCATGGCTGCGAGGGTCAGAAGAAGACCTACGACGCCGAAGACGGTTTTACGCATGTGGGCTCCTCGAAGTACTAATACTCCTCTGTATTGAGGAATAGGCTCTATCTTCCCACATAGGGCCGCTGCCCGCCGCACTTGGCCCGGCGTTGATCCTCTTCGTCGACAGTAGCGTCCTAGTCAAACTCTATATGGGGGCTTGGTCCGTTTGCGTCGGTCTTTTGGGCCTTGGCTCTTGAGGCTCCTGGAGGGCCGCCACCCCGCGACGCCGGTCCTTACAGAGAGACCATCCGCAGCCGCAGGGAGTTGACGATGACGGACACCGAGCTGAAGCTCATCGCCGCCGCGGCGAAGATGGGCGACAGCAGGATGCCGAAAGCGGGGTAGAGGACGCCCGCCGCGACGGGTACGCCGAGCGCGTTGTAGATGAAGGCGAAAAAGAGGTTCTGCCGGATGTTGCGCATCGTGGCCTGGCTGAGCAGGCGCGCCCGCACGATGCCGCGCAGGTCCCCTTGGACGAGGGTCACGCCGGCGCTCTCCATCGCGATGTCCGTGCCCGTGCCCATGGCGATCCCCACCTCCGCCTGGGCGAGCGCCGGCGCGTCGTTGACGCCGTCGCCCGCCATGGCCACGATCCGTCCCTCTTTCTGGAGGCGCCGCACAGCTTCGAGCTTCTGGTCCGGCAGCACCTCGGCGATCACCTCGTCGATGCCGACCCGTTGCGCCACCGCCTCCGCCGTGGTCCGGTTGTCGCCGGTGAGCATGACGATCCGCAGCCCCATGTCATGGAGGCGGCGCAGCGCCTCCGGGGTGCTCTCCTTGATCGGGTCGGCCACTCCGAGGAGCCCCGCGGGCCGGCCGTCCACGGCGACGAACAGAACGGTCTGGCCGTCGCGGCGCATCGCGTCGGCCGTTGCCGGCAGATCGCCGAGATCGACGCCCAGATCCTCCATCAAAGCCTTGTTGCCGAGCGCCACCGCGCGTCCTTCCACCTCTCCTTTCACCCCCTTGCCGGTGATGGATTCGAAGCCCGAGGCCGCGGCGGCACGGGCGCCGCGCTCCTCCGCCCCGGCGATGACGGCCTCCGCCAGCGGATGCTCGCTCCCCCGCTCGAGGGCGGCGGCGAGGCGCAGGAGGTCTCCCTCTTCCCATCCCGGGGCCGGCAGGACGGAGACCAGCTTGGGCTTCCCCTCGGTGAGCGTGCCCGTCTTGTCGACGACCAGGGTGTCCACCTTCCGCAGGACCTCGATCGCTTCGGCATCGCGGAACAGGACTCCGGAGGTCGCCCCCTTACCCGTCGCGACCATGATGGACATCGGCGTCGCCAGCCCCAGCGCGCAGGGGCAGGCGATGATGAGGACGGCGACCGCGTTGACGATCGCGTAGGCCATGGCCGGCTCGGGCCCGGCCGCCGCCCAGACGACGAAGGTGACGACCGCGATCCCGATGACGAGGGGGACGAACCAACCGGAGACCTGGTCGGCGAGCCGCTGGATCGGAGCGCGGCTGCGCTGCGCCTCCCCGACCATGCGGACGATCTGCGCCAGCAGCGTCTCCGATCCCACCTTCTCGGCCCGCATCACGAGTCCGCCCCGGCCGTTCACCGTCGCGCCGATGACCCGGTCTCCTTCCCGCTTCTCGACCGGGATCGGCTCGCCGGTGACCATGGATTCGTCCACGGCGCTCCCGCCTTCCAGCACGACGCCGTCCACCGGCACCTTCTCG
>JBKKAU010000075.1:0-8805 GCA_046714475.1 Thermoanaerobaculia bacterium | reverse complement strand
CTCATGGACCGGGATCGCTCCGGAGATAGAAAACCAAGGCTCGCCATCGGCTTACGGGATCTTACAGACGGCCGACGCCGTCTGCACGGTCGTGGCTATGGGATTGACGTGCTGGCCGATGAACTGGCCCCAAGTGAAGCCCCAGGAACCGATTTGCGTGCCGTTCGGCGGGTAGGTATTCGGAGGGAAGGTCGGGTAGTGGTCGCACGCGACGAAGACGCATTTCTTGCCGGCTCCGATCGGGCCACCGTCGACCCAGTTGTCGTTCCTCGTTCCCGGAGGACACTTGTAGGTGGTGCTGAACTGGTTCGGGGTGTTGACCAGGTTGCCGATTCCCTGCGCCGACTTCCACTCCCTGGTGCCGACCTTGCTCCAGCACGCCACCAACGAGCCGTTCGCGCACCCCTTCGAGCAGGCGAGCGGCCCCGCGTTCCCCTTGTTCCAGGTCTCCAGACACGTCTTGGTGCACCGCGTATTGCAATCGGTCTGGTTCTTGTCGCCCTGCTGGTCGAGCCCGGTATAGGTCGCCAGCGTCGCCGAGTCCCAGAGCCAGCCCTTCAAGGGGGTGCTCTTGTAGTTGGTGTTGTCCTGACACGCAAGCGAGCAGAAGCAATGCGCGGCAGCCGACGCGTCCTCCGGCAGGCCCAGACAACAGCCGAGCATCGCCGCGAACCACAGCATCTTACTTATCTTCCGCATAAACCCTCCTGAATCTTGTGGTCTCGATCAGGGGCCTGTGTAGACTTCGACGTGAACCTGCACCGAGCCGACGTTGTTGGCGTGATCGACGTCCCAGAAGTACAGGCGCAACGTGCCGGCGCGCAGGATGGTCATCTCCATTTTGGTGCCGATCGGGAAGAAGGTGATCCCGCCGTCGAGGCTGCCGACGAGGGAACCGGATCTGAAGGTATGGCCTTTGACGGTGAACAAGCCCGCCGGCACTCCATAGGGATTTCCCGTACCGTTGGCGTTGGACGCATAGCTGGGGTTGGGGTCGATCGACCAGGTGTCCTGTCGATCACAGTCGATGACCAGGAGCTTGCCCAGCGTGACGTTGATCCCAGTATTCAGGCCGTTGTTCGGATGGGCCACGCTGTGAGCGCTCGCCTGGACGGTGAAGATGTGAGCGTGCGCCTCCCCCTGCAGAAGGGGTAGCAGGAGCACCGCCATGACGAGGGAACGAAGAGGAAGCCGTGTTGCGTTTCTCATGACAATCTACCTCCTGGTAGTGAGCCCGGTCGTGAGCTCTGAGTCGTTGGGGTGGATAGCCGCTGTCCTGCCGCGGATAGATCCCGGAGGCGCGGCAGTTTGTGATTATTGGGTCTCTTCGCTGTCGAGATCGGCCCGAGCTTCGCTCTCTCGCTGCAGACGGGCGAGTTGAGTGAGCTCCGCCAGGTGATCCTGCTCCATCCGCGAGAGTGTGTTGGCGAGGGCCGGAGATCCCGTGGAGAAGAACAGGTTCACGATCTCGTCGATCAGGAGCAACAGAACTTCGAGCCACCTTGGGATCCTGATGCCGAAGGCTTCCAGCAACATCCGGATGATCTTCTTGATATCCCGGATGATGCCCGCTAGCCCGATCTTCGCCACCGAAGAAACCAGGTTGGCCGCCAGGCCGGACCCGCTGGCGATTACGGACCCTGCCGAAGACAGGCGCAAGACCTGTTCCGTGTCCTGCCTTTGCTGCGCCGAGAGTCTGCCGCCTCGCTCGCGTATGAAGCCGGCGAGCTCGGAGAACTGGCCTTCCAGGATCCCGCCGAGACTCCGGATGACCTCCTTCTCATCTTCGTTCTCTGCCTGATTGAGCATCCCCTCCACCATGATCCTGGGGAGTTGCACCAGGTCTCCCAGGAATTTCGAGAGCAGATCGATCGGGGCGCTGTCTGCTTTGTCTCCCTTTGCGTTTGCCACGGCCCTCTCCTTTTCTATTGCTTTGTGACGGCCGGCCGCTGCCCACGTTGGGCTCGTCCGGTTCTGCCCCAGATAGATCTCGGAGGCGCCGCGGCGGTTTAGTGCCGCTCGCAAGACACCGGTCTTTGCGGCGGCCTCGAACGTTGCTATTGAAATATTTTGTAATGCTCATAATACATTCCCGGCGGTTTGATCACTTTCTCTCAACCCTTCTGTAACGATCCACCGGCAGACCGCGCCTAATGGAACGCCGCCCGCACTACACCTGCTCTCGCGATCGCGGATCTATGAAGGATGAACGAGTGAAAGGATGTCCGATGCCCAACGACCTGCCGAGCCACACCCGCCCCGAGGAGCCGCTGCTCTGGTTCAACGGCCTCGACGGCCGGCGAGGCAGCTATCTGCTGCCTCCCGCGCCCCCGCGGTACCTTGCCGACCTCGCCTGCGGCGCCACGGTCGATCGGGCGCGCGCCCGTGAGCTCCAGGCGTGGGTGGCGAGCGGCGCGGGCAAGGCGCGGCGGGGGCTCAAGGAGGGCCTCGACCCCGGCAAGCTCGACGAGGCTGGATGGGGCGTGATCTTTCCAAGCTCAACGGACTCCGCGCCCCTGCGGGAAGCCCTCGCCCCGCTGCTCGACCTGCGGCGAGCCCAGGCCGGGAAGCGGCAGGAACGTTTCTTCCGTGAGCTCGCGGGCGACGACGGCTACCGCGAGGGCGAGAGCAAGGTCGCGTTCCTCGCCCGCCACGGCGCCGGCCCCGGACCGGCCGATCCGGAGAAGGTGCCCTACTACCTCCTGCTGGTCGGCGACCCGGAGGAGATCCCCTTCTCGTTCCAGTACCAGCTCGACGTCCAGTACGCCGTCGGCCGCCTGTGCTTCGACGAGCTCGAGGAATACCGTCGCTACGCCGACAGCGTGGTCGCGGCCGAGACCGGCGGCACCGGGCGGCTCCCGCGGGCCTGCTTCTTCGCCCCTTCCAACCCGGGCGACCCGGTGACCGGGTCGACCAGCGCCCACCTGGCGCAGCCGGTCGCGGCCGGGGTGCGCGGCCGGCCCGGCTGGGACGTCGAGACCGTCCTCGGGGAGCAGGCGACCCGCGGCCGGCTCGGCGATCTGCTCGACGAGGCGCCGGCGTTCCTCTTCGCCGCCTGCCACGGCCTGGGCTTCGCCGCCGGCGATCCCTTCCAGAGAGAGATGCAGGGTGCCCTGGTCTGCCAGGACTGGCCCGGGCCGGGCCCCGGCGGCATCGACCGCGAGCACTACTTCGCGGCAGAGGACGTGGGGGAGCAGGCCCGCGTGCACGGCCTCGTCGCCTTCTGCTTCGCCTGTTTCGGCGCCGGCACGCCGCGCTGGGACGATTTCACCCGCAAGAGCCAGGGCCCACGTCGGTCGCTCTCGTCCGGGGCCTTCCTCGGCCGTCTGCCGCAACGTTTGCTCGGTCATCCGCGGGGCGGGGCGCTGGCGGTCGTCGGCCACGTGGAGCGGGCCTGGGGCTTCTCGCTGGTCTGGCCCGGCGCCGGGCCGCAGACCGGCGTCTTCGAGAGCACCCTCCGGCGCCTGCTCGACGGGCAGCCGGTGGGCTGGGCGATGGAGTTCTTCAACCAGCGGTACGCCGAGCTCGCCTCCGACCTGGCGGCGGAGGTCGAGGCCCTGGGATTCGGCAAGAAGCTCGACGAGAAGGTGCTCGCCGACCTTTGGACCGCCAGCCACGACGCCCGCAACTACACGATCGTCGGCGATCCCGCGGTGCGGATCGCCGTCAATCCCCAACCCCTCAAGGAGGTGCAACGTGAAAACTGATCGGCTCTCTTCGGCATCCACCCGGGCCGCCGCGGTCTTGCTGGCCGGCCTCCTCCTCGCGGCTGGTTTTCCCGCCTCCGGGCAGATCGTCATCCGCTTCGGAGGAGGGAAGGGCGCTTCCAAGGATGCGTCCAAAGGAATGGCCGGGGCGCTTGCCCAGCAGGTCGCGGCAGTCCGGAACAGGTTCAACGAGAAACGGCGCGCGCTGCCCACCGTGCAGGGTCCGGGTGGCGGGCCAGCCTACGCCCGTCAGGAGGTGGCCGGCCTGATCGACCTCACCGGCAAGGACCTCGCCCAAGCCATCGAGAAGGTCGGGGAGCCGGGTCTGGACGCTCTGCGCGCCTGGGCCGACGAGGAGCTGCGGCGTGTCCAGGAGGAGCTTGCGGCGGCGGGCCAGACCGCATCATCCGCCGGCTTTTCCGCCCCGCGCGCCGTCGCCACCGCCGCCGTCACCGCCAGCCTGCGGCGGCGCCCTTTACCGGGGTTCGCGCGGGCGAGCTCCGCACCGCGGCAGGAGACGATCGCCGTCGATACATCCAGACGACTCCTGGACCAGGTGAGCGAGGTGGTCGGCCGGATCTTCGTCCTCGCCGCGAAGGACGACCTCGAGGTGAAGCTCTGGGTCGGCAGCACGCCGGCGCCCCAGGCCACGTTCCGCTTCTGGTCACAGGGCAAGGTCGGAGGGGTCGAGCCGACGCCCGTCATCGTCCGGACCAACGGCAAACGGGACCACGTCCTGCGCGGCCTCTACTCCTATCGCGCCTCCTTGACCCGAGGGCAGGAGACCGAGCTGGTCCAATACACCACCCCGGGAAGCGAACGGCTGGACCTTGTCAACGAAAGCAGCTTCTTCTGCTGCCGGTTCAGTGAGCTGTATTGCCATCATGTCGCCAACGAAAAAGAGTGCCGCCCCTGAGCAGCAGGCGCGCCGCGGGCGCCGCCGCTGGGTCTTTCCGGCCGGCGCGGGGCTGGCGTGGGTCCTGGCGCGGCTCGCCGGCACGCTGCTCGACGGCGAGCTGCAGGCCCTGCGCTTCCTCTTCCTGCCGCTTTCGGCCTTTGCCGGCGGTCTGGCCGCCCTGGGCGCCTGGACGTGCTTCGGCGACAGGCGGCGCTTAAGGGCCGCGTTCGCCCTGCTGGCGCTTGGCGCGGTCCTGATGCTCGGGCTGTACCTGGGATTCGCAAAGCGGGTCAGCTATAACCCTACCCGGAGCGTCGCCTTTCTCGTCGGCTTGTCGCGGTCGGGGCTCTGCGAATGTTCCGCCGACGACGCCCGCTGCATCGAGGAGATGGGCCTCGATCCCAAAAGATTCCGCTCCTGTTGGAAGAACCTCTGGGCCGTCGAGCTCGCCCTGGCGCTCTCCTACCTCCTGACCCTGGGGAGCGCCGGGACGATCCTGGGCCTGCTGATGATCCCGACGAAATGGCCGCGGCCCCCGGAGTCTCCGCAGGGATACCTCGACTTTGACATCTGGATCGATCAGAAGTCCGAGGGCCTCTATCGCGCCAAGGCCTGGAGCGGCGCCGCGGGTTTCGAGGCCACGGAGTGCTTCGCCCTCCCCTCGGCCTTCGCGGGTGAAGGGCTCTGTCGTTTCGGAGCTGGTGCCCGCCGGGGCGGACCTGGGGGCGGCCTCGCGGAGGGCGCCGGCCCGCAGCAGATCGGGGACGAGCTGTTCCGGACGGTCTTCCAGGGTGAGCTGCTGAAGGCCTTCCAGGGTTGTCTCGACAAGGCCCGGGGCGGAGCCGGGCTGCGCATCCGCCTGCGCCTCAACGACGTCCCCCAACTGGCGGGCCTGCCCTGGGAGTACCTGTACCACGCCGGGGGCCGGGGCTTCCTGGCGCTCTCCAGCCAGACCCCGGTGGTGCGCTACCTGGAGCTCAGCGAGGGCCTCGGCACGTTGCTGGTCAAGCCGCCGCTGCGGGTGCTCGCCGTGATCTCGACCCCACGGGGCTACCAGGAGCTCGCCGAGGCGGACGAGGAGTGGCGGCGGCTCGGCGCGGCCCTGGAGCCGCTCCTGCGCAGCGGCCGGATCGAGGTCGAACGGCTGGAGAACCCCACCCTCGAAGCCCTGGAAGCGCGGCTGCGCACCGGCCTGCCGGTCCACGTCCTCCATTTCGTCGGCCACGGCGGATTCAGCGAGCTGCGCGGAGAGGGCGTGCTGGTGTTCGAAGACGGGGACGGCAACGGCGCTCCGGTCAGCGGGCCGAGCCTCGCCTACCTCCTCCAGGACCACCCGTCGCTGCGCCTGGCCGTGCTCAACGCCTGCAACGGCGCCCGCGCCTCCCACGAGGACACCTTCGCCGGCACCGCCCAGGTGCTCGTCCAGCGCGGAGTGCCGGCGGTGATCGCCATGCAGTCGGAGGTCATGGATGAGACGGCCTGCAGCTTCGCCGAGAAGTTCTACCGGGCGCTCACCACCGGCCTGCCGGTTGACGCCTGCGTCGGCGAGGCGCGCAGGGCTCTCGCGGCCGAGCGCAACCCGGAGTGGGGCACGCCGGTGCTCTATCTCCGGGCGACCGATGGATGTCTTTTCGCCCTCGAGAGCGGAGACCCCTTCGACTAAACCCTGCTCGACGATCGGAGATCTATCAGGTTGTCGAGGTATTCAACCAAAAGGAGAACAAAATGCTCAGCCAAAACCCCACCGAACCGCAGGCACCCACGCGCTCCGGCGCCACCGAAGCTCCCGCCCTCCTGGACCCGCAGTCTCCCATCGAGGTGGCGGCCACGGGGAACGGCACGGTCAACGACCCGGGCGGCACGGACAACAAGCCTCCGGGCTTCGGCGATCAGGATCCTCTCTTTCTTCTCGCTTGATCCTGGGAGGGGGGATCACTAGGGGTGATCCCCCTGCCATTCACCCTGGAGCGTGAAGCCGGCCCAGTAGTAGGGAGAGCGCCAGCGCGCCTGGCTCCGGATCCCGTTCTGGGCCGCCCGCAACGCCGCGGCGGGAGAGAGGCCCTCCGCCAGGACCCCGTGGTAGAAGCGCCGCATCAGCTCGGCGCTCACCCGGTCGTTGACGTTCCACAGGCTCACCAGCACGCGCTCGGCGCCGGCGTAGAAAAACCCCCGGGTCATCCCCATCATCCCTTCGCCCCGCACCTCGCGCCCCAGGGCGGACTGGCAGGCGCTCAGCACCACGAGGTCGGCCCGCAGGTCCAGCTCGTAGATATCGGCGAGATGGAGGAAGCCGTTCGGACCGGTCTGGGCGAGCATCAGCCGGCCGCCGCCCGGATCGGTGGCGGCGAACGAGCCGTGGGTGGCGAAGTGGAGGAAACGATAGTCGCGCAGGGCGCCGCTCAGGACCGCGGCGCGGCTCGCCTCCCGGCCCTGGACCGCGAGGCGTTCGGACGCGGGCGCGAGCGCCAGGATCGCCGCAGCCTCCTCGCGGGTATACGGGAGCGGCGGAAAGCGGCCGGCGAAGTCGGGATCGGCCAGCACCCACAGGGTCTTCGGCGCCGCCGGCCGGCCGGCGACCTCGCGGCGGAGGACCCCCAGCACCGACACCGACGGCAGGGAGACGATCTCGTGGCGGGCGACCAGCGGCTCGCCGCTTCCCGGCGTGGGTAGGGGGGCGAAGGGAACGCTCTGGAGAATTCCGTTGCCCACCACCAGTAGGCGCTTGCCCGGCAGGAGCGGCGCCACCGGGCCGAGGACCAGCCGGCTAAGCTTGTCGAGCTGCGGCCCGGCGGCGATCTCGGTCTTGCGGCTGCGGCTGCGGGCAAGGAAGTCGCTGACCCGGCCGGCCAACCGCTCGATCTCGGCGCGCCCGGGGAGCTCGAAGCTCGCGAGGGAATCGGGCGTTACGGCCCAGAGGAAGCTCCGCTCCTCGCCCAGCCGGTACTCCAGCAGCAGGGTGTCGCGGTCGAGCAGCCCGCGCTGGATCTCGGCGGCGCTCCAGGGCCGCGGCTGGGTCAGGGCGGCGTAGCGGGGATCGGCGGCGCGCAGCCCGGCCCGTACCCGGTCGAGCGCCTCCCAGCGGCGCCCGAGCTCCGCCTCGACCGGCTGCAGCTGCTCCGGGGGGACGGCGTCCTGAATCAGACGGGTCTGGCGGGAGACCAGCACGTCGATCTCCTTCTCGATCTCCCGCTCGAGGGCGCGGAGCTCCGGGGCGGCTCCGCCGCTCTGGAAGTCCGTGCCGCTGGCGGCCAGCCCATCGAGCAGCGAGCGCGCCAGCGACCGCTCGCTGACCTCCAGGGCCGCGGCGGCGTAGCCCGCGGCGGGCGCCTTCCGGTGCATCTCCATCAACAGGTCGATCAGGAAACCGTAACGCTCCTGCTGGGTGGCGAAGAAGGCCGCGCGGGTGATGTAGCTCGCCTGCGTGAATCGTCGCCGCTCGACCGCCGCGAGGGCCTCCTCCATGAGCCCGCGGGCCGCTTCGAGGTCGCCGCGGCGGCGCAGCACCCGGGCTTTTCCCTCCAGAGCCCGGGCCATCTCGGATGGAGCGTCGAGCGTCCGGAGCAGGCTGAGTGCGCGGTCAAAATGGGCGAACGCGGCCGCGTCGCGGCCGGTGGCGGCCTCCAACTGTCCCAGATTGCCGAGGGTGCGGGCCTGCTCGCGGGAATCTCCAAGCCTGCGGAAGATCGACAGCGCCTCCGCATAGGCCCGGCGGGCGTCGTCCGGTCGATCGAGCTGGCGGTAGGTCACGCCGAGCGCGCTCAGCGTGGCGGCCCGGCCGCGGGTCCCGGGCTCGCGCAACTCCAACGCGCCTCGGAGGGGCCCCAGGGCCTCGCCTGGCTGTCCCGCGTCCTGGGCGAGGAGCCCGAGAGCATTCAAGGCCATGGCTTCGCCGTGGCGGTCTTCCGCCTGGCGGGAGAGCGCGAGCGCCTCGCCAAACCGCTCGCGAGCCCGGTCCCGCTCTCCCAGATCCCGGTGGAGCTGGCCGCGGTTGAGCAGGGTTTGGGCCTGCTTGCCAGGATCGTCGTCCGGCTTCCAGAGGGCAAGCGCCCGGTCGAAGTGGGCCGCCGCCTCGTCGTAGCGCCCGCGCAGGTGGAGCGCGTGCCCCAGGGTATTCGAGGTCAGGGCCTCGTCGGCGCGCCCGGCCCGCCCGCGGGGGAGCGCCAGGGGCCCCCCGGATTTGGCCAAAGCGCCCGCGCGGGG
>JBKKAU010000074.1:0-3565 GCA_046714475.1 Thermoanaerobaculia bacterium | reverse complement strand
CCGCCTTCCCCGGACGCCGGTCGAGGAGCGGCTGGCGGCGATCTGGAGCGAGGTGCTGGGCCGCGAGGGAGTTGGCATCGATGACGATTTCTTCGAGCTGGGCGGGCATTCGCTGCTGGCGACGCAGGTCGCCTCGCGGGTGCGGGAGGAGCTGGCGGCGGAGCTTCCTCTGAAAGAGGTGTTCGCGCGGCCCCGCCTCGTCGACCTCGCGGAGTGGATCGAGGAGGAGCGCCGACGGGGAGCGGGGCTGCAGGCGACGCCGGTCGTCCCCGTCCCCCGGCCACCCGAAGGGCTGCCGCTCTCCTTTGCCCAGGAGTGGATGTGGGTGGTCGACCAGCTCGATCCCGCGAGCGGCGCCTACAACGCGCCGGTGCCCCTCAAGCTGCTCGGCGCGCTCGACGTGGCCGCCCTGGAAGGGGCTCTTGAAGAGATGGCCCGCCGACACGAGGTCCTGCGCATGGCGTTCGTGTCCGGTCCGGCGCAGGTGCCGTTCCCGCTCGGGCCGGTCCCTTTCGCTGCCGTGGACCTCTCGGCGCTGCCGGAGCCCGAGGCCGCGGCGGAGCGCCTCGCCCTGGAAGAAGCGCGGCGGCCGTTCGATCTCGCCGCCGGCCGGCCGTTCCGTGCCCTGTTGCTGCGGGTCGCGGCCGAAGACCACCGGCTGGTGATCAACCTCCACCACATCGTCACCGACGGCTGGTCGGCCAGCATCCTGCTGCGCGAGATGGCGGAGATGTACGAGGCGCTGCGGACCGGTTCCTCCTTCTCCCTCCCGATGCTGCCCGTCCAGTACGCCGATTTCGCCGTCTGGCAGCGGCGGTGGCTCACCGGGGAGGTCCTGGATTCTCTGCTCGGCTACTGGCGCGGGCGCCTCGCCGGCGACCTCCCCGTGCTGGATCTGCCGGCGGACACGCTGCGCGGCACAGCTCCAGCGAAGCTCGGCGAGCGGCTGCCGTTCACCTTGAGCCCGGAGCGGAGCGGCGCGCTCGCCGCGCTCGGCCGGCGGCAAGGCGCGACCCTGTTCGCCACGCTGCTCAGCGTCTTCGAGACCCTGCTCGCCCGCTATTCGCAGCAGGACGACCTGCTGGTGGGGACGCCGGTCGCCGGCCGCACGCGGCGGGAGACCGAAGACCTGATCGGCTACTTCGTCAACAACCTGGTGCTGCGCACCGACCTGTCGGGCGACCCGCCCTTCCCGTTGCTCGTCGACCGCGTCCAGGAGACGTCGCTCGGCGCCTGGTCGCACCAGGACCTGCCGCTGATGCGGCTGATCCAGGAGCTGCACCCGGAGCGCTCCGGGGCCGGCGGCGCCATGCCTCTCTTCCAGGCCTGGTTCCAGCTCCAGAACACGCCACCGCCGTCGGCCGCGGTGCCGGGGCTCGAGCTGGCCTCCTGGGAGATCGAGATGCCGGCGGCGACGTTCGACCTGGAGCTGCTCGCGATGGAGACGAAGGAGGGCCTGACGGGCCACCTCGTCTTCGACCCGGGCCGCTTCCGGCGCGCCACGGCCGAGCGGATGCTCCGCCATTTCCTCGCCCTGGCCGAGGCCGTTGCCGAGGATCCGGACCGCCGTCTCTCCGAGCTGCCGATGCTGTCCGACGACGAGCGCAGCCAGCTCCTCCACGGCTGGAACCCCTCCGCGAAGCACGCCGGCGCCACGACCCTCCACGCGGGCTTCGCGGCCCGGGCCGCGGCGGCGCCGGACGCTCCGGCCGTCACCTTCGAGGGAGAGACGCTGAGCTACGGCGAGCTCGACAGGCGGGCGAACCGGCTCGCTCGGCACCTGATAACCCTGGGCGTGGGCCCGGAGTCCCGGGTGGGGCTGTCCATGGAGCGGTCGGCGGACCTGGTCGTCGCCATCCTCGGGATCTTGAAAGCCGGCGGGGCGTACGTCCCCCTCGATCCGGACTATCCGCGCGAGCGGCTCGACCTGCTGGCGGCGGACTCGGGGCTGAGCGCCCTCGTCACCGCGGACTCCTTGAAGGGTCTGGAACAGTACGAGGAGACCGCGCCCGCGGTGGCCGTGGGCCCGGACCATCTCGCCTACGTCATCTACACCTCGGGATCGACGGGGCGGCCCAAGGGGGTGATGGTGACGCATCGGCAGGCGGCGCGGCTTTTCGAAGCCAGCGGCTTCTTCGGCTTCGGGCCGGAGGACGTCTGGACGCTGTTCCACTCCTACGCGTTCGACTTCTCCGTCTGGGAGCTGTGGGGGGCGCTGCTCTTCGGCGGCCGGCTGGCCGTGGCGCCGCGCTGGGTCAGCCGTTCGCCGGAGGCGTTCCGCGAGCTGCTCGCCCGCGAGCGGGTGACGGTCCTCAATCAGACCCCGTCCGCCTTCTATCCGCTGATCCCTGAAACGGCGGCGGATGACCTTGCCCTGAGATGGGTGGTCTTCGGCGGCGAGGCCCTGGAGCCGCGCAAGCTGCAGCCTTGGTGGGAGCGGCACGGCGATCAACGCCCGGCGCTGGTCAACATGTTCGGCATCACGGAGACGACCGTCCACGTCACCCTGCGGCCCCTGGCTCTCGCCGATGCGGAGTCAGGAGCCAGCGTGATCGGCGGTCCGCTGCCTGATCTACGGATCTACCTCCTCGACCGCCATCTCCAGCCGGTGCCGGTGGGAGTGGCGGGGGAGATCTGCGTCGGCGGCGGGGGCGTCGCGCGGGGCTATCTCAACCGGCCGGAGCTGACCGCGGCGCGGTTCGTGCCCGATCCGTTCTCCGGGGATATCGGGGGAGAATCGGGCGCGCGGCTCTACCGCTCGGGCGACCTCGCCCGCCGCCGCGCCGACGGCGAGCTCGAGTACCTGGGCCGGGCCGACCAGCAGCTCAAGGTGCGCGGCTTCCGCATCGAGCCGGGGGAGATCGAGGCGGCGCTGATCCGCCACCCGGCGGTCGCGGAGGCGGTGGTGACCGCCCGCATCCACTCGGCCGGCGACGCGCGGCTGGTGGCGTTCCTCACTCCGCGGGCAGGCCACGAGATCCCCGCCCTCGACCTGCGCGAATTCCTGCTCGGCGCGCTGCCGGAGCACATGGTGCCGTCCTCGTTCGTGGCGCTGCCCGCCCTGCCATTGACCGCCCATGGCAAGGTGGACCGCCGCGCCCTCGACCGGATCGATATTGGCGAGACGCGTACGCCGGCCGCCGGCGCGCCGCGGACGCCCTTCGAGGCGGCGCTGGCCGCGCTGTGGGCCGGTCTGCTGGAGGTCGACACGGTCGGGCGGGACGAGAGCTTCTTCGCCCTCGGTGGTCACTCGCTGCTGATGACCCGCGTCGCCTCCCGGGTGCGCGAGGCGCTCGGCGTTTCGCTGCCGATGAAGAGCTTCTTCGACCGCCCGACTCTCGCGGGGATGGCCGCCAGCCTGGTGGAGGAGATGGGGAAGAAGGTTGGGGAGCGGCGGCTGGAGGAGCTGTTGTCGCACGTCGAGGCGCTCCCCGAGGAGAAGGTGGCGGCGCTGGTCGAGGAGAAGCGCTCCACCGCCCTGCTCCTCGCCTCGACCCTACCTCATGTCATCCTGAGCGAAGCGAAGGACCTGGGCGGGGGCATTCCCAACCCCCAGGTCCTTCGC
>JBKKAU010000073.1:0-1798 GCA_046714475.1 Thermoanaerobaculia bacterium | reverse complement strand
GGGGGCCGAGGTCCGCAAGAAGCGCTGTCCGCTGCCGGTGAGCGAGCTGCCGCACGGTGAGGAGGGCGAGGCGGAGCCGCCGGCCGAGCAGCTGATCGCGGCGGCGCAGCGGGAGTGCCGGCGGTTGCGTCCGCGGCTGCTGCGCGCTCCGCGCGGGATGGTGTCGCTGCCTCCCGGCTACCGCCGCGCCGCCATGTTCGCGCTGCTCGCCGCCCTGCGGCTGGTCACCCGGCTCGAGGACGGCGGCCCGGAGCTCATCCGGACGCCTCCCAAGCTCGGCTTCGTCTCCCGTATCGCTCTGCTCGCCCGCGCGCGCTGGTTCCCGGTCTGACGGGAACGGAGGGCCACGGCGACCGTCGGGAGGGCCGCGACGGCCCTTCTTTCCCGCGCCTACGCTGAATCTTCGAAAGTCTGGGCAGGGTCGTACTGGGCGCGCCGGATATAGGCGGCGACGCGGGTGATCGTCTCCAGGCTGGCGTGCTCGGCCTCGGCCGCCTGCCGGAAGAGGGCGAGCGCCGCCAGCGCTTCGCGGTGGATCTGCCGCGACGTGAAGATCGGCATCATCTCCTCGGCCAGCCGCCGCAGCTCCGCGGTGCGCCCCTGCCCGGCGTAGAGGGCGGCCAGCTCCAGCGAGATCAGGGCGGTGTCGTAGGGCACGCCCTCGGCCACGAACCCGTCGCGGGCGGCGCGGAACAGCGACTCGGCCGCCCCGAGCTGCCCCAGCCCCCGGGCGATCTTGCCCCGCACCCACTTGCGGCGGTTCTGGGTCCACGCGTCCGGGAAGCGGCGGTAGAGGGGGCGGGCCTTGCGGTAGAGGTCCTGGGCTTCCATGAAGCGGCCGAGGTCGGCGAGGACGAAGACCAGGTTGTGCCAGGCGCAGAGCAGCAGCCGCGGCTCTTCCTCGGCATCGATCAGCTCCAGCGACCGGTGGAGCACCGGGATGGTCTCTTCGGACCTGCCGCTGTAGTTGAGCACCGTGGACAGGTTGACCAGCGATCTGCCCGCCCGATGCCGCTCCCCCCGGTGGAGGAAGATGCGCACGGCCCGGTTGAGGAGACGGACCGCCTCCTCGAAGCGCCTCTGGGCTCTCAACAGAGAGGCCTGGAGGTCGAGGAACACCGCCTTCTCGACCGGCTCCCCGCTCCCTGTCTCGAGGTGGGAGGCGGCGAGCCGGAACGCCTCTTCGGAGCCCTGGAGGTCGGAGCGCACCCGGCGGGCGTTGCCGATGTAGGCCCAGGCGCGGGCCCGCAGGTCCTGGGTGAGGTCCGCCCTGTGATACGAGAGGTCCAGACGCTCGGAGAGCTTCACGGCCAGGAGGCCCAGCTCCTCGGCCCGGACCGGGTCGCCGATGCCCGTCTCTCCGCTCTTCTCGACCAGCAGCTCGAAGAGGCCCCAGGTATGGAAGCGCCGCGAGTTGTCGAGCAGCATCTCGCGCTGCTCGGCCGCATGCCCCGTCAGCTCCTGGAAGAGCTCCGGGGCCGCGGTCCGCTCCCGGGCGAGAGCGGCCGCGCGGTGCCGGAGCCCCTCCCGGACCCGCGCGACCGTCGCGTCGTAATCGGGGTCCGGCTCGCGCCAGGGCAGCACGTTCGCGGTCTCCGGAGACGGGAGCTGCTCCAGCGACGTCTCATGCGGGTGGATTTTCAACGCCCCCTCTCCTTTCCGCCGATTCCAGGAACATGGCACCTCTATAAACTTAGTTTCCGGAAGGCGAGAAAACAGGACAAGGGATCTGGAAGGAGGGCGGCGGCCGGGGGCCCGCCCCCGCCCCGCGGGGGCGGGGGGGGGGGGTGAGCCCAAT
>JBKKAU010000072.1:0-3031 GCA_046714475.1 Thermoanaerobaculia bacterium | reverse complement strand
CACGCCATCCACCACCAGGTGATGGACCGCCAGCAGCAGCCGATCCGCCTCATCCCCGGTCCACAGGGCGGCGCGCAGCAGCGGTCCCCGGGTCAGGTCGAGGCTTGCCTGGAGGGCGGCCGAGGCTGTCTCGCGAGCGCCCTGCCGGGCCGTTTCGGGCAGCGCTGCGAGGTCGATATGGATAAACGGCGTTTCACCGGAGGGCGCCGCGCCGGCCTGCCGCCACTCTCCGTCCTGGCGCTCGTAACGCATGCGCAGTGCATCGTGGTGCTCCAGCAGACGAGCCATGGCCCGCTCCAGCACGGCGGCGCGCAACGACTCGCCTTCCAGCATCAAGGCGTGGTTGAAGTGCTCGGGCCGCGGCAGCTCCTGCTCGAAGAAGCGCCGCTGGATCGGCGTCAGCGCGACCGGGCCGGTGACCGGGCCGGAGTCGGAGGGGAGAGCGCGTACCGCCTGCGCCACCGCAGCGAGCCCCGCCACGGTGGGATGCTCGAAGACCTGGCGCGGCGTCAGCCGCAGGCCGGCCCGGGCGGCCCGGGACACGACCTGGATGCTGAGGATCGAGTCGCCTCCGAGCTCAAAGAAGTTCTCTTCGACCCCCACCTCGCCCAGCCGCAGGACCTCGCGCCAGACCGCCGCCAGGACCTCCTCGGCCTCGTTGCGCGGCAGCACCCGCCCGCCGTCCGGCTCCACCGCGGCGCGCTCGGGGGCCGGCCGGCGCAGCAGGGCGCGGCGGTCCACCTTGCCGCTCGGCAGCAGCGGCAGCGCCTCCAGCAGCTCCACCGCCGACGGCACCATGTAGGCCGGCAGGACCTCACCGGCGAAGGCGCGGAGCCCTTCCGGCGTGACCTCTCCATCTCCGCCAGCCACGACGTAGGCCACGAGGCGACGGGCGCCGCCGTCCTCGCGCGCCACCACGACCGCGCGCTGCACGGCGGGGTACGCGGCTAGGGCCGCCTCGACCTCTCCCGGCTCGATGCGGAAGCCGCGGATTTTGACCTGCTCGTCGATACGGCCTAAGAACTCGAGCTGCCCGTCGGGCCGGAACCGCGCCAGGTCACCGGTGCGGTAAAGCCGAGCTCCCCGCTCGCCGAACGGGTCGGGGACGAACCTCTCGGCGGTCAGGTCGGGACGGTGTAGATAGCCGCGGGCGAGGCCGGGACCGCCGATCACCAACTCACCGGGGACGCCGGCAGGCAGGGCTTCCAGACGCGGATCGACCACGTACAGCCGGCTCGCCGCCGCCGGCCGGCCGATCATCGGGCTGGCGCCGTCTTCGACGCGCGCGAAGCTGGCGTTGGCGGTCGCCTCGGTGGGGCCGTAGAGGTTCCAGATCTCGACGCGCGGCAGCGCCGCGCGGGTGCGTTCGACGAGAGCCGTATCCAACGGCTCGCCGCCGAGCAGCAGGACGCCGAGGTCGGGCGCCGGCGCGGCGCCGGACTCGATCAGGTCGAGCATCGCCCGCCAGAGCGAGGGCACGCAGTTGAGCGCGGCGCCGGGCCGGCCGGCCAACTCACCGAGCAACGCCGCCGGCTGCGACGCCGCGTCGTGAGTGGGGATCCAGACGGCGTCGCCGCGCAGCAACGGCGCCAGGAGCTGCTTGAGCGAGGCGTCGAAGCTCAGGCTGGTGATCAACGGCAGCGCCCGGCCGGTCAGCTCGAGGCCCTCATCGAGCCAGCCGAGATAGCCCATGAGGCTGCGGTGGCCGACCAGGGTGCCTTTGGGTTTTCCGGTCGATCCGGAGGTGTAGATCGCGTAGGCCGGGTGGTCCGGCAGCAGGGCCGGCGCGGGAACCTGCTTTGGCTCGTCCGCGAAGGCGGTAGCGTCGAGGAACAGCTCGCGGCCGGCGCTCCCGGGCACCCGGCCGGCGAGCCGCTCCTGGGTCACGAGCAGCGGCGAGCCGGAGTCCTCCCACAGCCAGGCCAGACGCTCGCCCGGGTACGCGGGATCCATGGGGACGTATGCGCCGCCCGCCTCGAGGATACCCACGACCCCGACCACCATCTCGACCGAACGCTCGGCGCAAAGCCCGACCCGCACCTCGGGCGCGACGCCCATCCGCCTCAGGTGCCGCGCGAGCCCCCAGGCCCGGCGCGCCAGCTCGACGTACGTCAGGCTCTCCCCGCCGTGCACGACGGCCGGCGCCTCGGGCGTGCGCCGGACCTGGTCCGCAAACGCTTCGGGGAACGTCCTCTCCTCCAACGGAAGCTCCGCGCCGTTCCACTCCAGGAAGAGCTGCCGCCGCTCGGCTGCGGTCAGCAGCGGCTGCTCCCCGACCCGCCGTTCCGGGGCGAGGGCCAGGCCTTCGAACAGCATGCCGAGGTGACCCGCCATGCGCTCCGCAGTGGCTGGGTCGTACAGGTCGCGGTTGTACTCCAGGACGAGCTCCAGGCCGCCGTCGTCCTCGAAGACGGAGAGCGTCAGGTCGAACTTCGCCGCGCCGCTCTCGACGGTCAGCGGCTCCAGGCTGAGCCCCGCGGCATCCAGGGCGCCCGCCGGGGCGTTCTGCAGCACGAGCATCACCTGGAACAGCGGCGTCCGGTCGAGGTCCCGCTCCGGCTGCAGCTCCGACACCAGACGCTCGAACGGCATCTCCTGGTGGGCGTAGGCGCCGAGGGCCGTGTCGCGCACCCGCGCGATCAAATCGAGCGCGGACGGAGCGCCGGACAGGTCGGCGGAGAGCACCAGGGTGTTGACGAAAAGGCCGATCAGGTCCTCGACCTCGGCGCGCAGGCGGCCGGCGATCGGCGAGCCGACGTTGAAGCGCTCCTGGCCGCTGTAGCGCCAGAGCAGGGCGTCGAGCCCGGCGAGCAGGACCATGAACAGCGTCGCCCCTTGCCGTCGCGCCAGGCCGTCGAGCGCCGCGGCCGTGGCGGCGGGCAGCGTCCAGCGGTGCCGGGCGGCCCGGGAACCTCCCGCGACCGGCCGCGGCCGGTCGGTCGGCAGCACCAGCACCGCGGGGACGTCGGCCAGACCCTGCCCCCCATAAGAGGTCAGCCCCCCCACCACCACCCCCGCCCCCCCGCCGCCC
>JBKKAU010000071.1:0-13272 GCA_046714475.1 Thermoanaerobaculia bacterium | reverse complement strand
GGAACGAGCGGTGCCGCCGCCTGCTCGTGCACCACGATCGCTCATCGAAGAATGCCGAATCCTGGATCTGGCTGGCACAAGCTGGGATTCTCTTGCGCAGACTCGCATGATTTTGTCTACACCCTCTAACGGGCCAACCCCGGAAAGTGTGCCACGCTCAGCGCTTCTTGAGCCGCTTGACTTGCGGCACCACGTCAATGAGAGCCCGCAGTGCTTTGTTCACTTTTGCCCCTCACCGGCGAAGCGGTTCGGCTTCGCCTTCCGGTAATCGAAGCGGTACTCCGGAAGGAGGTCTTCTTGATCGGGCTCAGGAGCGGATGTCGATGCCTTCTTCATAGTCATTCTGTTCCTGCCTGGTCGCTGGACGCGCACTGAAGATGCGAACTATCCGGGACCTCTCAGTGAAGAAGAAGAGAAAGCAGCTGATTCTGTCTGTCGCACCAACTATCACCAACACCATTTTTGTGGCTCATCGCAAAGCTCTATTCCGAACACGGTCTGACAGGGATAACAGATTTCGCAGCCCCCACCAATCGGAAAGCAGCCGACGGTAACAGGTCCAATCACTGCGGATGATTTACGAGATGGCTTGTAGCGCAAACTGCCCGAAGCCGGTACTCTCTCTGTTTTCTCCGGGACCCTTGCCTCCGATCCAGAGGCTTTCGCGTCATCGGCTGCTTGGCCCGAACCTGCGTTAGCCATGCCCGCATTGCTGATAAAAGCCAGAAAGGCACAAAACACGACGAGGACCAACTGCTTCCCATTTGAAGATGCTGCGGTTTTCATGATCTTCTCCTTCATAGCCGCCATTGTTTGTCAGACGCTCGTTCTGTTGGATAACTCTCTTCTTGCCCCCAAGAGGTGCCACGTGCTTGCAAGGCAGAACGGAGGCCGCGAGATTGCGGGGCGGACGCGTCACGCGGTAACAGCTACCACATAGGGCTGCATCACGCGCCGTACCCGGCCGACTTCCGCGATGCGCAGGACCTCGTCCACGCCGACGCGCCGCGTTGCGAGGGCATCATGGAGCGCCTCAAGGGCCACATCGAGGCCGATCTTGTTCCGGTAACGGAAGCAATCCACCACTGTTCGCGCCGGCGTGGTGATGTGGACAT
Source organism: Thermoanaerobaculia bacterium (assembly GCA_046714475.1). Taxonomy (GTDB): domain Bacteria; phylum Acidobacteriota; class Thermoanaerobaculia; order Multivoradales; family UBA5704; genus DASPJI01. The sequence continues at coordinate 12,157 of JBKKAU010000071.1, read as the reverse complement.
CCACCCCTTGGATGTGGCGCGTCTCGACGGCATAGGTCAGCATTGGACCGGAAAAACGGACAATCCGAACGGGCAATCCTGCGAGCCGCGGCTTACGGGCCTTGCGGTCGAGCGCGATCCACACCTCCCGGGGTGCTTGTGTGCCGATGCCGTGCACATGGAGCGCCGTGAGCAGGCAGATGACAGCCTGGGGCACGCGAGTGGCGACCATGGCGAGCGTTTCGTACTCGCTCGGCGCAGCCTCGACGAGACGGTACAGCCCGCGCCCGACCCGCTCGGCCGTGCCGTGGCGCACCCAGGCACGGAGTTGGCTCCGGGGGACACCGAGAGCCTCCGCGTCCTGCGGACGGAAGACCGTCCTGAGTGGGGTCAGGTCCGAGGGCTCAGACGCACCGGTGAGTGCTTTCATGCGAGGACCCTAGCCCAAAACGTCGGCACTTACAAGAATATGCCGACACTTTGGGCAGCTCCACCGACGTTGCCGTTTGTCAGAGGGTAGAGAGGAGAAGTAGAGCTTATCGGCCATCCGGGCGTCCCTCCCCGGAATCGTCGAGGTGTGTCGCCCTTCCTGGAGAAGAGGCGAAAAGCCATCGGGAACTCGCCAGGAGCTTCCTGAACGCCGTCCTCCCAGCCACCGAATCCCTTGCCTGATGCAACCGCGGGCTTCTCTTTGCCTCGACAGCCCGCTCATGAGGGCCGCAGAGGTACTTAAGCTCTTCCTGTTGGAGCACCCTATCCGGTTGCACCTAATTCTGGGCACTCTATCCGCACCTAATTTCAGAACCCTTTCCCGGGCGCTACTGTTTGCTAGAGAGTCGTGCTCGATAGCGGGCGGCCTTGGCAGGCTGGCCGGTCGCCTCGTAGAACTGGACGAGACGCCGTAGTGCCCCTTGCGTCTGCCACGACTTGAGGCTGCGGTCTTGATTAAGACGGTTATAGCCCTTGAGCAAAAGGGGCTCCGCTTCACGATAGCGATCTTGACCTGCTAAGCAGCCGCCCAGAATGCTTTCGCCCTCAGCGATGCGCCAATGGTCCGCCGGTATTTGAGTAGGGAGGTACCGGAGTGCCTCCCGAATCAGCGGCTCACATTCGCTCGATTTCCCAACCTTTTGAAGAATAGAAGCGAGCCGATGCAGACTGCGGACGATGTTCGGGTGACCAGGCTCGAAGCTGCGACGATCCCGCTCAAGGGCTTCCCGGGAAAGCTTCTCAGCTTCGGAAAGACGTCCTTGCATTTCCTTTATGAATGCCACGTTGTGCAAGTCGGTAGCGATCACAGGCGCTTTGTCGTCGAAATATTGGCGGCGTTCTGCGACAATGCTTTCAAGTATCGACGCTGCCTCGGCCTGTTCTCCTTTCGTCCACAGGAATTCTGCATATGCCGCCCGACTGGCAAGAACATCTGGATGGTGAGCGCCATGGTGGTGTATTTGAATCTCCAGCGCTTCACGGTAGAGCGGCTCGGCCTCTGCGAATCGCTCCTGGCCGCGCAGCGCCATCGCCAGATTCTTAATTGCAATTGCAACATCAGGGTGCTCGCGCCCTTTGTACTTCTCATATATTGATAATGATTCACGATAAAGGACTTCCGCTGCTCGGTAGTCAGCTTGGTTAACCTTGAGTAACGCATAGTCATTCAAAACTGTGGCGAGATGTGAATGACCATCCGGATATAACCGCCGGCCGAGGGTTATTGCTTCCTGAAATGTTTTTTCTGCCTCTAGAAAGTCGCCATTGTGCCTGAGGAGTTTTGCCAGCCCGTCAAGACTGATAAGGACATCAGGGTGGAGATCACCATAGAGCTTACGGTCAAGAGCCAGGGCTTCGCGTGCAATCGGAATTGCACCGTTATAGCTTTGTTGATATTGAAGCACCGCCGAAAGATTGCGGAGACTTTGCGACACGAGTGGATCATCTGCTCCCAACGCATTCCGCCGGATGAGGAGAGCTTCCCGGTGAAATTTCTCTGCACCCCTATAGTCTCCTTTGGCACGGCGGACTAGCCCAAGTTGAGTTAGACTGGTAGCCACTCCAAGTTGGCCGTGATCTTCAACGCTACGCCATATTCGTAGTGCCTGATTCGCATGGGCTTCCGCAGCATCGAAGTCTCCCAGTTTGACTAAGGCTAGCCCAACACGGTTCAGGCTCTCTGCAGTTTTGGGATGGTGCTCGCCAAATATATGGCGGCGAATTGTAAGCACCTCCTTGTGGAGAGAAAGCGCCGTCGAATAGAGGCCTAACTGGTCATAACTACGGCTAATGGTATCAAGGATATCCGCACGAAGTTCCGGCTGACGAGCGAATCTCCGGGAGATCTCCTTAGCGCCCTCATCCAGAAGCGAACGTGCTGTCACCTGCTCGCCCGGAGAGTTCCTGGGATCAGCGACGCCGAATACCTCCACCATAAACTCTGATATCTGCTCGGCTCTATCTCGTTCCCGCGCGGTCTGACGCTGTTGGAGAGCCATTAGGGTCCCAAAGCTGAGGCTAAAGAGAATAACTGTCATGGTAATTCCGGCAGCAAGGCGATTACGCCCCAGGAACTTCGTGGCTCGGTATCTCCAGCTATTTCCTTGTGCCGAAACCGGATAGCCCTCTAAATAGGCGTCAATGTCTCCAGAGAGCTGCTCAACTGAGCTATAGCGACGAGACGGCTCCTTTCGGAGGGCCATGAGCACAATCTTGTCGAGATCGACCTGAATCTGGCGGCGGAATGCTCGCGAGGTTCTCTCTTGATCTCTGCCTGTTACTCTGTTAAATTGACGCCGGTCTCCTCCTGTTCCGGAATTGAAAGTCACGCTCGGGGGCTTGGGTTCCTCGTCACAGATGATCCGCCGAATTTCCTCTGGAGTTCTGCCTCTGACACGGTATGGGCGTTGCCCTGTGAGAAGTTCATAGAGAAGAACTCCTAATGAATATATGTCACTTCCGGTCGTTATGTACTGCCCGTATATCTGCTCAGGGCTGGCATAGTCTGGAGTAAAGAAGCGAAGCTCGGTCACGGTAGCAGGGCCGGAGTAATCGTCTGGCTGAATAAGCTTTGCAATGCCAAAGTCAAGAAGCTTTGGCTCGCCTCCGGCAGTTACTAGGATATTGCTGGGCTTGAGATCTCTGTGTACGATTAGATTCTGGTGAGCATACTTAACGGCGCTACAAACCTTTTGGAAAAGCCGAAGGCGCTTTGCAAGGGAGAGCCGCTGCTCCTCACAGAACAGGGTAATAGGAACGCCTGCGACGTACTCCATAATCAGGTAGAGGGTTCCCGGTTCGGTAAAGCCTACTTCATAGAGCTTGGCGATGTTCTGGTGATTGAGCTTGGCGAGGATCTGGATTTCCTGCCGGAAGCGCCACTCCATCTCAGGACTGCTCACTCCAGGCCTGAGCACCTTAATTGCGACCTTTCCTTCGAAGGCGTCATCCGCCCGTTCTGCGAGATACACCGTACCCATACCGCCATGCCCGAGTTCCTCGATAAGGCGGTACGGCCCGAGATGACGCCCCGCCATCGAAGGTCCGGCTCCAAGGATCTGGAAGGGTGATTGCTCCAGAAAGGCTACTCGATCCAAATCAGCAGAGAGCAGGCGTTCTACCTCTCGCCGAATATCGTCGTCCCCATCGCAAGCTCTCTTCAGGTATGCATCCAGTTCCCTTGGATGCAAGTCTCTGGCAATCGGAAGAATCTCTCGGGCTCTTTCCCAGTAACTTGGGGTCATTGAGGCCTCCATGGGACAGCCGGTCCCCTTCTCATACGAAGGCGTGAACGCGAGACGGCATGGCTCATTCGGCTATTCAGCTAAAGCACGGATTCCCTCTAATTCAAGGGCGAGTCTCTGTTTGGCATTTTCCCAATCTCGCTTCACGGTGGCCGTCGAGATTCCCAGGGCTGTTGCAGTTTCCTTCTCGGTCATTCCGGCAAAGAACCGAAGCTCCACGACTTGAGCCGCGCGCGGATCGTCCTTTTCGAGCCGGGCAAGGGCCTCATGAAGATCGAGTAGCGTATCGGGGTCGACGGCTTGGCTTTGTGGATTTTCAACGGCGGCCGTTAGAGGCATCATTTTGATGGCGCCGCCATGTCTCTCCGCCTTTCTTTTTCGCGCATGGTCGATAAGGAGAAGCCGCATGAGTTTTCCGGCAAACGAGAAGAACTGCGCCCGATTCTCCCATTCGACCTGCCGCCAGCCCATGAGCCGGAGACAGATCTCATTAACCAATGCCGTCGGCTGGAGCGTGTGATCTGGGTCTTCGCGCTGGAAGTAATACCCCGCGGCGCGGCGGAGATCATCCATAACGAGCGGGACCAGCTTTTCGAGAGCATCGGGATTTCCCCCGCTCCACTCCTGGAGTTGAGCAGTTATTTCCTTTGAATTCGGTGACATGGCGAACCTCCTCTCGCGCAGCGAGATACGGAGGATTTCTATCAGGCGGAGAGTGCTTCCGCAAGTATGCTAAGCCGACGGTGTACCTGGATGTTCGATACGACCGGTGCTCGGAATTCTTCACTCCAGAAAAAAGATTCGGCTATTCGAGAATCTGTACTCCCAGAGATCCACATCGAGATTCCCGTCGAGCCGCCGATTACTCATAGACAGTGCAGTGCGGGCCGACCGTGCGCTCCCGGCAATGTACCGCCCAGCCATAGGATAGGGATGCGAGGGGCAGCATGTCGGCGACGGTGAAGCTGTGGGCCTCGGCGAACTCTTCGAACTCCAGCAAACCTTGTTCCAGAACCAGCGTTTGGCTTCCAGGTGCGGGGTGTCCGCCCGGGAGAGGATGGGGCACTCCGGCCGTCATCCTCACGCACATGGAGCGGGCGACCACGGCCGAGCAGGAAACCGAGCACAGGCAGTGGTGATATTCAGGCTTCCGGAAAATCGCGAAACCTACAATGCAGATCGCGCCATCCTCGATAATACGGCGAGACAGGCTGCCGAGATGGGGGCACGTCCTCGTCGTGGAAGGCGCCTTCGACTATTGGTCTTCGTGAACTCCGCCGGCAGGAGTCGTGAAGACCAACCAGCGGTTGGAGAACGAAACCCGTGTCGGGATCTCCGCAGCTCGCGGAGCATCTCTCGCAGATCTCATACCCTGGGATGCTTCCCCACCCTCGAGCAGGGCTACGCTCAGTCATCTTCACAACACTCTCGAAGTCACCCATGCGCGCCAGGTGGCGCCCCTGAGCCTTTTCTCCTCCGGATTACGCCTTCCTAGCTAGTAAGCTAGGGGCGCGGCAAGCCGCCGAGCTCCTAAGACCAAACCTTGGTTGAAGGAGGAACGGACATGTTCAAGCACCGAGTACACATTGGAACATTGACTTGTCTTTTGATTGGAACTGCCTTGCAGTGGGGCGCTGGCAGTGCCGCCCATGCGGCGGACGGGACGATTCTGATCAACCAGCAGAAGGCTCAGACGGGCAGTGTCACGACCGGTGATGCGCCTGGGTTCCCGGTTACACTAAGCCAATCGGGGAGCTATGTGCTTTCCGGAAACCTCACCGTGCCAGATCAGAATACGACGGCGATTCAGGTGACCGCGGACAACGTCACGATCAACCTGAACGGCTTTTCCATTATTGGGCCCAACATCGCCAACGGGTATGGAGAAGGAGTGTCTGCCAGCTCTCGCACTAACATTGCTGTGCTGAACGGCACGGTGCGGGGCATGGGTTCGCCAGGAGTGCACCTAGGGAACAAAGCACGCGCAGAGGGTCTCCGGCTCATCTCGAACACGGACGGGATCCGGGTCGGCGTCGATTCCCTGGTCAAAGACATCTTGGCGCTGGGCAACCGGGTCACTGGTATCTATATCTATGGTAAGTCGACGCTTCTCAATAGCGTTGCGACCCAGAACGGAGAGGATGGGGTTTTCGCTGGGGAAGACTGCCTCATTCAGGGCAACACAGTGCATGGGAATGGTCGCTTTGGAGTCTCGGCAGGCGGCTACAGCACTGTGCTTCAGAACACCGTCACCGGCAACGACGACTTCGGCCTTCTTCTGGGATCTAATACCGGATATGCCCAGAACGTTGTCGCAGATAACAGGACAGTTTCAGGACCACAAGTCTCAGGAGGTCTACAGATGGGTACAAACGTGTGCGGCTTCGACACGGTCTGCCCCTGAATCCGTCTTGGCCGGGCTGACTCCTACCGCTCACCCTAGCAGAGGCCTGGGCGTGAGCAGGGCATCAGCAAGGTCGGGAATCACCCAGCCCTCGCCATCGAGATGGCGAGGGCTGGTTTTGGAGCTCTTGGCTGGGCCGCAGAAGCAACCGCCCTTGGAGGGTCCGGCCGGCGACCTCGACCCCAGTTCCAAGAAGGAAGCGCTCTCTAGAAAAGCATGGCATTTCTTTGGGCACATACACACTGACGAAGCGGCAAATTTCGGACATCGACACCTCCTGGTGGTTAGCCAATTATCGATTGAGTGCCCTCACGGCCTGCCTGTCCCCTGCCCGTCAGCGTCTCCGCTCGTCCCGAAGAGCAGCACCATCGTCAGTGCGACCTGCCATACGAGCGCTTGCCCATCAGGTATCCACATCATCGAAGATGCTTCGCTCTGTGTAAAGCTCGTCTGACGGCAGCACGCCTCCTAATTTCCGACTCGGCTTGGAGTATGTGCCTTCGGACAAGCGTTCGCCTATCCACCCGATCGCGTGTCCCGACTCTCGTTCAAGAATCGTGACGGCGCTCTCATCGTCGGCAAAGAGCGTCTTTAGCGCCTCAAACGAGTCGAGTAGTGGCTGCATGTGTGCGTCCGGTGGATAGTCCGAGTCATGGTTACCCTCCCACTCCCATCGCACCTCCTTCAGCCGGGGCAGAAGTTCTGTCCTGACAAGCACAAGCAACTCCTCAAATTCATGATCCTTGAACACACTTCGAATACCGGTGTCTTGCAATGCGTATAGGTCTTCGCCCTCCAAGGCGTATCCGCTGACGGTCGCGATGAACTGTTCCCGCCGGCCCTCAGGCAGTAGCCCGAGTTCATGTAACCGGACCGCCAGATCCACCTCCGGGACCGCGCTGAGAAAAAGACCAGGCTTAGATACCTTATCCAGAAGATCCGGATTCATCCCCAGGTAAAGGGTAAGGAACTCCTTCGAGCAGCGCCGGGCAAAGAACTCCTGCAGCTCTCTATTCGCTGTCCATTTCGCTAGCCAAGTCTCCTTGTTCGCCGCCGCCGTGGAAATCTCGCTCAGCCGCTGGATCATCAGTGGAAACAACGCCTTCGGGATGATCACGGCATTCTGGATTCCGACGTCGCCGCAGGTAACTTGCTTGATTAGCTTTTCTGGCGCGCTACCTTGGATGTAGATACCTAGAAGTTCCGGGCTCAGAACAAGAACCGCCGCGTAAGCATCGCCAATGGTTGGATGCTTGAAACGCCAGATGGAATCACCGCCGGCGTGCGTGTGCTGAACGAGGCTGCCGTTTAGCGCCTCAAGCGCGGTCACACAGCCACCAAGGTCGCTCCCCAGACGCTCAAGCGCCTGCTTCTCTGATTCCTGAAAAACGATCGGACTCTCCAGCCTGTCATTCCGCATATAGATGAGGGCCAGAGCCGCCTTGCTATGATTGTCAAGGCTCTGGAGCATCTCCCGGAGAAAGCGCTCCCGCTTTTCCACAAACTGATCTAGATTATACCGGTCGATGCACAAACTTCCCGTGAACAGAGGGTCTGCCAAGAGCCTGGCGGTCTCAGGAATGAAACGCTCGTGAGTTGCGACTGATTCCAGGTACGGTTTGACCTTGCTTCTGAACGCGGTCGGTTGCCTACCAAGCTTGAGATGGTTATAGAGCATCTGTCGCTTCTCAGAGAGAGTAAGGTCGTGAACGTCGATGACAACCTGACTTTCCTGGAGAAGCGGGAAGGCACCCTCCTTCAAATCTTTCCGAGCCCGGTTGTAGATGTAGTCGCGCGACGTCATCACAATCTTGGCCCCCTTTCGGAGCATGGCCCTAATCTGGGAAAGAATATGGTTCCAGCCCTGGACCAGAAGAGCTTCGTATTGCGTCACGCCGAACGCATCGTCGACCCAAAAGAACTGTGATGGTTCGTCGGGATTCCAGCGGTCCGCTACCTTGCCGGGACTTTCGAGCTTAAGCAACGATGCCTGCCATTGATCGACAGCGGCCATCGCAAGCAGGGAGGCAATGGTCGTCTTACCAGCAGCGGGCTCACCAATCAAAAGCACGAACCCGTGCTCGTCGAGCGCTGTAGCAGCTCTCCGATACGCACCGGTGACCACAGTTCTTCCAAGGTCTTCACGGAGCGACTCAAGAACCGCGTCCGCTTGAGAGTAGGCACGCTCATCCAGGATCTGGCCGAGATCTCCCAGCCCGTATATGCGGGGCACGAGCATTCTAAGGCGTTTGTTTTCGCGGATCTGCTGGCAGATCCACGTTGAACCAAAAACCACAACGTGCTTCGCGCCGGCGGCCTTGAAGAGATCTTCGATTGCCTCGGCCTGCCTGCCTGATACCCCGGCATTGGTCAGCAGCAAGTAAGAATCACAACGGCCCTGTTCCACGAGCCTCCTGACTTTGCCCACTTCGTCGGAGACATCAGAAGGACGGAGGGTATAATTGCTCTTGCTCGTGAACTTACACTGGATAACAAACGGGCCGGTTAAATGCTCATTGGCCTTTTCCGTTGGCCTCCACTGGCCAGCGAACGCACCGTCTCTACCGCCATCGTTGGAGTCGAGAAATGGTTCAACCGTCTGGCCGAGAACTTCTCTCGCAATCGTTAGGCATAGCTGCTGGAAGCTATGCCAGCCGAGGGCGTGCAGATCAAACATAGCGATGCCTGTTCCCACTCGAAGGCAAATCCCCCCTCATAGATCTTACTCGACGTTGAAGCAGCGCAACTTGAACAAGAAGATCGTGTCCCGACCTACCCTCCTTTGAACCAAATTCCCCCTTCCCCCCACCCGCCCACATATGATAGCGTAACTCCAGCGGTAAATCTCTCCCAAAGGAGGTGACCGACCCCACCCAATCCGAGCACGGCAGTCTCTATCTACAAGAAAGGGGAGGGCCGTTCCTCCCTACAAAAGTAAAGCGGCCCCGAGCGGAGGTGACGCTCCACCCGAGGCCTTGGCAAGCAAAGGAAGTGACTCCTATGCCTACCCAGCGGCATGATACACCCCGTCCATCCATCGACCTGACCCAGGTCACCGAGTCCACCCGCCGCGCGCTGTATGACGCGGTGGTCGATGTCCACTTCTCCCCCACTCCCGCGGAGGTCCGACAGGCCGCCGAGGACCCGGATAATCATTGGATTGCCGACTACAGCCCGGATGACGCCGGCCTCACCGTGGTCTGGGCGCTCGGCCGATGGTTCGCGGTCTGGCGGTGTCTGGAAGAGCCGCAGGACGCCCCCGAGGAGCAGCGGTGGATGGTCGTCCGCATCCTCCCGGACGACGGCCCGGACGGCTTGTCGTTCCTGGAAGTCTGAACATCCCACCACCCACCCGCTGAACCCCGATGGGGAGGCGCCTCGGCGCCTCCCCTGGGATCATCGAGAAGCGCCCTGTTCCATTTCTTCCCGCTCCTCCGGCACAAAAGCCCGGAGAACGTAAACTTCGCCTGTCCCGTTTCCCCCACCCGCGGATACGTTCATTAGTGAAGGCCTAAATTAAGGGGGAGGCATGAGAAGGCGAGCTCGAGCCGTCGGGGCATGGCTTGGATGTTGTTGGGTGGCGGCGGTGGCCGGCGCTGGGGCCGCGGAGGTGGATCCGGCGCGGTCCCGGGAGGAACGGACCCGGTCCGCGTCCAAGCCGGCGTGGGCCTGGACGCTCGAGGAGCGCATGGACCGCCGCTTTGATCCCACGGACTCCAACCGGCGGCGGAAGGCCCCCTCCGGCAGCTCGGAGCCGAAGGCGGCGGCGGCGGCGAACCTCGTCGAGGGCTCCCAGGATCCGGAGTTGCTCCTCCCCCATGAGGTCTTCGATCAACTGCTGACGAGGGCGTTCTTCTCTCGCCTGGAGGATGCCACCCCCGCGCGGGAGGAGATCTCCAGCGCGGCGCGCCTGCGGGGCCTGGGAGACGGATTCCTCGACGACCTCCAGGAGCTTGCCGGCCCCTATCTCCAGACCCGGTCCGCCCAGAAGGCTTATCCGGCGATCTATGGAACCACTCCGGACCCGGAAAAGAGAGAGGTCATGCAGGAGATGGAGCGGGCCTGGCACGCCGTCTGCCGGGCTCGCAACGAGGCGTTGCAGGCGGCGCGGTCGCGCTACGGCGAGGAGCCGTTCCACCGCTTCCTCTATGAGGCCGTGGCGCCCGCGATGACGGTGCGCGTCACCGATACGGCCTCGAATCGGGAACGTTTGCGGTTCGAGGCGCAGGGCTGCCCCAGGCCCGCGGGCCTGACTGTCCAGGATGGGCAGGAAGCCCAGGACGCCGGGAAGCCGGCGTGGGAATGGACCCTGGCGGAGCGCCTGGAAGCGCTCTTCGATCCCGCCGAGAACCGCCGCCGCCTGGAGGCCCACGCCTACGCGATGCGCCAACCGAGCCCCAAGGCGGATTCCACCACGATCCTGGTGGAGGGTTCCTCGAACCCCGAGCTCATCCTCCCGCACCAGCTTTTCGAGCGCCTGGTCCGGCAGTTGTACTCCTCCGGGGCGGAGGCGCAGGCGAACCAGCGGGAAAAGGTCCTCCCCGAGGCTCGCAAATATGGCCTGGGAGACGACCTGCTCGAGACCCTGGAGAAGGTGGCCCCGGGATACCTCGCGTACAAACGCCAGGAGAAAGAGCGGTTCGAGCGCTACTCCACGGGGTCTCCCGCGGAGAAGAAAAAATTGGAGCAGGAGGAAAAGGAGGCCGGGCTCGCGATGTGCGCGGCCCGGAAGCAGGGCCTGGAGGCCGCGCGCTCTTTCTTCGGCCAGGAGAAACTCGACCGCTTCCTCTACGAGGTGATCGCTCCGGGGATGTCCATGAGATATCCGGACCGCGACTGGAAGGAGCAGCTCCTTTATATCGAGGGGGGATGCCGATGAATCCCTCGCGACAGCTCCTGGCTTCCCTGGCCGCCCTGGCCCTCTCGAGCCCCCTGGGGGCGGTGGGCATGCCTTATCTGCAGGCGGAGGTCGAAATCCGCAAGATGGGGGACGACGCCCACTCCGCGGGCACCGTGCTTTGCTACAACTGGATGGGGTCCCAGACGCTCTCCTGCACGATCTCTGGCACGCACTGGATCGAAAACAACGACGACAGCAGCGACGAGATCGCCTCCAGGACGATCGCAACGACGATGGAGTACAGCAGTTGGGTTCGGGGTTACGCGGAACCTGATACTTGCTACCGGGCCCGGATCATCGCCTCGGCGCAAGGCTTTTCGATGGATGAGGCGGAATCCGGCATGCTCGTATGCGGCCCTCCCACGCAGCAGGCACCGCCCCCGTACACGGTCGGCTGCGAGTACAACAGCTGCAGCCCGATCGTCCTCGACCTCGGCGCCGGCGGCTTCCGTTTCACCAGCCTGGAGGACGGCGTCTCCTTCGATCTCGACGCCGACGGCGCCGCCGATTCCATCTCCTGGACCGATCCCTCCGCTCGCGAGGGCTTCCTGGTGCTCGACCGGAACGGCAACGGCGAGATCGACGATGGGCGCGAGCTCTTCGGGGGCGTCACCGATCAACCGGCCACGGACGACCCCAACGGCTTCGCGGCCTTGAAGGTCTTCGACGAGCGGGATCGAGGCGGCGACGGCGACGGCTGGATCTCCGCCTCGGACGCCGTGTTCGCCCGCCTGCGCCTCTGGATCGACGCCAACCACGACGGCCGCTCGCAACGGGCGGAGATGAGCTCCCTGGATTCGGAAGGGGTCCAGGCCCTCGATCTCGAGCCCGTGGTGAGCCACCGCCGGGACCGGCATGGCAATCAGCTCCGCTGGGCGGGCCATGTGCGCTTTGCCCAAGGCCGCCGGCTCGCCGCGGTGGATGTTCTGTTCTTGATGGAGTGAGGATGAGCAGGGCGCGATGAATCGCGCCCCTACGCCCGAGAGGGTGGCTCGAAAGGGTGAGCCGGCGTCGGGAAAGCCCTCACCCCCCTGGCGCCCCTCTCCCGGCGAGGTGGGCGGGGGGGCGGGAGAGGGGACGGGGGCATAGGCGCTAACTTTGGCCGGAGAGCCGGGCGGTGGTGCCTCCCCCCCTGGGCGG
>JBKKAU010000070.1:0-10353 GCA_046714475.1 Thermoanaerobaculia bacterium | reverse complement strand
CAGGCGGACCGTGAACACCGGCGGCCGGTCCGCCCGGCCCGCGGCGCGGAGCCGCTCGCGGTCGACGCCGTAGCCGACCTGGACCGTGGCCCCCGCCGGCAGCAGCAGGTCGCGGCAGTCGCTCTCCTTGCCCAGCACCGTCCGCTTCTCGCCGTCGAGGACCGCCTTGATCCGGGAGCCCTGGCGGGCGAACCGGTAGACGTCCCGGTCGACGTGCCGGGTGCCGGCTCGAGAGGCGACGGCCCGCGGGGCCGGAGGGTCGAGCCTGGCGAGTTGGGGGCAGGCGTCGGCGGCGACCCGCACGGCGCGCACCGGCTCGTACGGAGGGACCCACTCCCAGACGAGATCGCCCGCGCGCGTGACCTCGAACACCCGGCCGCCGCGGCTCGAAGTGACCAGGACGTTGCCGTTGGGCAGCGCCTGCTGCACGCCCGCCGTCGGCGAAAAGAAGCCGGGCGACTTGTACCGCCAAGTCACCGAGCCGTCGCGGGGATCGATCTCGAGCAGCTCGCTCTGGCGGTCGCCCGAGAAGCTCCGCAGCCGGTTGTTGAAAACCTGGATCCTGCCGGACCCGGGCAGACCGGGGCCGTTCATCAGCGCCTCGTGCTGCATGTCGAGGCCGTCCGTAAACGACCAGACGACCTCGCCGCTCCGGCGGTCGACGACGAAGATGGCGTTCAAGTTGCGCGCCGAGAGCAGGAGGTTGCCCGGCCGGAAGCGGTCGTCCCCGGCGGCGTGCCAGGGGTTCTCGGGCAGCTCCTGGAGCGAGTTGATGTGGGTGACGTCGTCCGGGTCCGACGGCCGCGGCGGGATCAGAGCGCCGAGGTGCTCAATGGCCCGCCAGGTCCAGACCACCTTCCCAGCGCGGTCGACCTCGACCAGGGTGTCGGCGCCCTCGCCATCGCGCAGGACCAGCACCAGGGTGTTGCCGTTGGCAAGGCGGAGGACGTCGTGGTGCGGGATCGCGTCGGGGGTGCGGAATTCCCAGGTCTGCCGGCCCTCCCAGTCGTACTCGACGACCAGCCGGCCGAGCCCGACGCCGAGGATAGAGCCGTCCGGGAGCAGGCGCACCCGCGACTTGAGCCGCGCCTCGGGCCAGCTGTGCACCGCCTGTCCGTTCATGTCGAGCAGGACCGGCGTGCGCGCCTCGTGGAAGGTGAGCGTGTAGCCGCTCCAGGCCTGTTGGGGAGCGTAGACGGTGACCCACCTCGGGGAGGCGGCTCCGGCGTCCCCGCCCGCGTTCACGGGCTGGGCCGTCGCCTTGGAATCCGGCCGCTGGCCGCAGCCAAGCGCGCCGACTGAGGCCAACGAGACCGACACGGCGAGCGCAAAAAGTCGTAGGTGGTTCATCCCGGCGGGGCTGATTGTACGCCAGCCCCCCGCCCCCAGCCTGGTACCAGGCCGGGGGCAAGGCTACAACCGCTGGGCTTATGGATTGATGATCGGCTGGATGGTCGGATAGAAGTACGCGAAGGCCCCGTCCACGGTGGCGTTGGCTTCCCCCGGACCGCTGGAGCAAACCTCGCTCGAGGCGAACCCGCAAGTGCCGCTGAGCTGGCCGACGACCTGCGACGAGGCGTTCAGGACCGGCGAGCCGCTGCTGCCGCCGTCGATCGCGCCGGTGATGTCGCGGATGTAGATGCTCTGGCCGCGCGACCAACCCGTGCACGTCCCAACACTCGTGTCGACGTTGTGCTGCGAGTAGACCTGCGGCCCGAAGCCCGGGTTGCTGATCCGGTACAGCTGCGCGCCGCTGGTGTTGGCCACCGGCGCCGAGGTCCAGCCCAGAAAGATCGAGCCCGCCGGCGGGTTCGAGCTCAGACGCAGCAGGGTGAAATCGCCCCTTCTGTTGGTCGCGGAGACCGTGGATCCCGTCGTAATCAATGGCCAGCCGCTGTTGACCGGACAGGTGGCGTTGCAGGCCGACGTGGCATACCGCCAGTAGAAGCTGGTGCTCTGGGCGGCGTTGTTCTTGCTGAGGCAGTGGTTGGCGGTCAGGAAGAAGTTGCTCTGCGTCGGGTTGTTGTCGGCGATGAGCCCGCCGGTACAGGTGTAGAGGAACGCGCCGGAGACCCACTCCATCTTCGCCATGGCGAGCTTCGCGGGATTCGCGATGGCGACGTTTGTGCACGTCGCGTCGATGACGCAGCTGTCATTGCCGCAGGGCCAGGTCGCCTTGTCGACGGCTTGCGGTTCCACGGGATTGTCGAACAGACGGCCGGCGAACTTCCGGGTGATGAGCCCGGCCTCCGCGACCTGGAAGGAGACCTCGCGCAGGTCGGCGTCGCTCACCGGCCCGGAGAGCCGGAGCTGGAGGATCGCTTCGCCGCCGAAGACCGCCGTGGTCCAGAAATCGCCGCTGACATTGGGACCGGTGCCGGTATACGGCCCGTAGGCCTGGCCGCCGCGGCTGTAGACGTAGAGCTCGGCGTTTTGCGGCAGCGACATCTTCTCGACGTGCAGCCGGATCGCTCCAGCGTTCGACCTCACCACGGCCGCCCAGACGACGCCGCCGTCGACGGTCTGGCGGATCTGCCCCGACAGCCGTTGCGGCGAGTCCAGACCGGAGACCACGATGCCCGGAGCCATGGCCTTGACGAGACCGATCTTCAACGGGCTCTCCCATTTCGAGCCCTTGTCGACGGCGTCGACCTCGCCGGACGAGAGCGGGACCTCGATCGCCTTCTCCCTGGCGCCCGCCGGGAGCTCGCGAGCCAGCCGCCTGCTCAGGAGAATCTGCCGCTCCACGTGCTGCTCGACCGTCAGCCCCTTCGTCATGACCTGCATCGGCGCTTCGTCATGGGACCGGCCGCCCGCCATGGCGGGCGAAACCCAGCCGGCGGCGACGATCGCCAGGACAAGGACGAAGGAAAGCAGACGTCTTCTCGAAACGGTGGACACGTTCGCCATCTGACACGCTCCTTTTTTTGGTCAGGGCCTGTTGTCCCGACGGACGGCTTGCGACTGATCGCAGGCTGACCCAAGCCTGGGGACCGACGCGCCGCAGCCGTGGCTCTCAAAAGAAAGAGTGCCGACCAGGACGAAAAGGGCTACGCCTGAACAAATCCTCCGATCCCAGGGTCTCTTTCGGAAAAGGAGAGACCTGGAGAAGGAGTTTGCGACGATGGCCAGTCCCCGACGCTTCAAGACGGGTGAAGAGTGCTCCCAGATGGGAAAGTACCGTTTCGACGGCTATACGGACGGCACGTCGACGCCCGCCCCCACCACCGAGGAGCGGGAGATCTATTTCATGAAAGAGCACATCTTTCCGCCGATACCCTCCCAGCGGAAGAAATGCTGGTGGAAGCTCGCCTGAACGGCGCGTTCACGCGTCGCCCTCCGCCGCCCGGGCGCGGCTCCCGAGCCAGAGCAGGAGCGCGGCGAGCGCGCACGCGGCGGGGCAGACCAGGAGCGAGAGCCTCATCCGCTCGGGATCGGCGGTGACGCCCAACGCGTCGTTGAGCTTGCCGATGAGGGGGGTTCCGATGATGTAGGCGACGATGTTGACCGTCGAGAAGAAGATACCGATGCCGAGCCCGCGCAGATGCGGCCCGGCGATCTCGTGCAGGTCCGCGGTCGCCGGGGCGACCCACATCAAGGCGAGCCCGAACAACGGGACGCTCAGGAGCACCAGCCAGCCGATCTGGTCGACGAACAACATTCCGAGCCAGAGCGGGGCCGAGGCGAGAGCGGCCCAGGAGCTGAGCGCCATGCGGCCCCCCCTGCCCAGCCGGCGGAAGCGGTCGGACAGATAGCCGCCGAGGATCATCACCGGCACGCCGACGACCACCGACAGGATCCCCGCCGCGGCGCCGATCTGGGCGAGGCTCATCTCGTGGACGCGCACGAAGAAGGCCGTCGCCCAGGGCCCCAGGTTGTTGGAGGCGAGCCCGAAAAGCGCGTACCCCACGTACAGATAACGCAGCGGAACGGAGCGGAACAGGATTTTCCAGTCCTCGCGGCGGTAGCGCACGGCCGCGACCTCCGTCCGTCCGCGCGGCGCCTCGCGCAGCAAGACGACGACCAGGGCGAGAAGGATGCCCGGGAAGCCCAGCAGGTAGAACGCCCACCGCCAACCGTAGCTCTCCCCGATCCAGCCGCCGAGGAAAAACGCCGCGCCGCTCCCGAACGCGATGCCCGAGGCGTAGACCCCCTGGACCGTCGCGCGCAGCCGCGGCGGGAAGTAGTCGCTCAGCAGCGACAGCGCCGCGGGTCCGAGAGTCGCCTCCCCCACCCCGACCATGACCCGGCACAGGAACAGGGTCCAGAAGCTGTCGGCGAAACCGGTCAGGCCCGAAAACAGGCTCCAAACCGTGAGCCCGAAGGCGATCAAGTTCTTCCTCACCACGCGGTCGGCCAGACGCCCGAAAGGAATTCCCAACGACGTGTAGAAAATGGCGAACGAGGTCGACCCCAGCAACCCCAACTCGAGATCGCTGAACGCCATCTCCTCCTTGATCGGCGTAAACAGGATGTAGATGAGCGACCGGTCGAGGAAATTCAGGACGTAGACCAGGGTTAGCACGAGGAGCGCGTACCAGGAGTACGCCGGCACCTCCTGCCGGTCCGCCGGTGAGGCGTCTTCAGATACCGCTGCCTGGCCGTCGGGCATCGCGCGAAAAGCATAACGACCGTTCGGTTTTCAAGCAAGACGGGATGCGGCGGGCGCCTTGACGGCCGGCGCTCCGGCCTCTTACGCTCCCCCACTGCCAGGGAGGAGACATCGATGCGGACGTTCCGGTTTCAGGCGCTACTCTGCACAGGCGTGCTCGCGCTGCTTCTGGGAGGACCGGCGCCCGGCGCGGCGCAGCCGGCCACCCATCCCCTCGACCCGCTGAGCGGCGACGAGATCCGCGCCGCGACCCACGCCCTCCAGGCCCGGCCGGGCTTCCCCGCGGGCGCCCTCTTCTCCGTGGTGGCCCTGAACGATCCCCCCAAGCGGGAGGTTCTGGATTACCGGAGCGGCTCCCGGTTCACGCGGCAGGTCTTCGCCGTCCTCTACGACCGCGCGGGGAACAGGACCTACGAGGTCCTGGTGGACGTCAAGGACCCGGAGAAACCCAAGGTCGACGCCTGGCGGGAGGTCCCGGGGGTCCAGCCCATGGTCCTCGGCGACGAGGGCGACCTCCTCGACGGGATCGTCCGGGAGGACGAACGCTGGATCGCCGCCATCGAAAAACGCGGCCTGAAACCCGGCGAGGTCAAGATCGACTACTGGGCGGCGGGCACGGTCCCGCCGCAATACCGGGGACGGCGGCTGCTCCGCGCGTTGTCCTACTTCCAGGGCGACGCCGCCAACTTCTACGGCCAACCCATCGAAGGGCTCGAAGCCCTGGTGGACTTGAACAGCGGCGAGGTCCTGGAGCTCTACGACACCGGCAACCCGCCGCCGCTGCCCGGCCCGGGCCAGGACCTCGACGAAGAGTCCATCCGCCGGAGCCTCGGCAAGCTGCGGGACCGACCCAAGCCGCTCTCCATCACCCAGCCCCAGGGTCCGGGCTTCGAGCTCAGCGGCAACGAGGTCCACTGGCAGAAATGGCGCTTCCGCTACCTGATGCACCCGCGGGAGGGGCTCGTGCTCTACCAGGTGAGCTACGACGACCCGGCGGGCCAGGCGCGGCCGGTCCTCCACCGCGCCTCCTTCTCCGAGATGGCCGTGCCGTACGGCGACACCGCCAGGGGCTGGAACTGGCGCTGCGCCTTCGACGTCGGCGAATACGGCGTCGGCAAGAGCGCGGGCTCCATCGAGGCCAGGCTCGACGCCCCCGAAAACGCCGTGCTCCTCGACGCCGTCTTCGCCAACGACCTGGGCCGGCCGGTGATCTCCAAAGAGGTGATCGGGATCTACGAAAGGGATGGCGGCCTTCTCTGGAAACACCGGGAGACCGGCGGCGACCAGACGAACAACGAGTCACGCCGGGGGCGGGAGCTGGTGATCTTCTCCATCGCCACCGTCGGCAACTACGACTACTCGATCAGCTGGATCTTCCGCCAGGACGGCGCGATCGAGGTGGAGGCCGGCCTCACCGGGATCATGCTCCCCAAGGGGACCTCCCAGGAGAGCCACTCCCACGACGAGCACGGGCACCTCGTGGCGCGCCGGGTGGTCGCGCCGCACCACCAGCACATCCTCAACTTCCGGCTCGACTTCGACGTCTACGGCGCCGCCAACTCGGTGGCCGAGATGAACACCCGCGCCCTGCCGCCGGGGCCGGACAACCCGGCCGGCACCGGCATGGTCATGGAAGAGAAGGTCCTGCCGCGTGAGAAGGACGCCCGGCGGGACCTCAGCCTCGCCGACGCCCGCGCCTGGCGGGTGATCAACCCGGCGCAGAAGAATTCGCTCGGCAACGAGCGCGGCTACATCCTGATACCGGGCGCGAACTCGGTCCCCTACTCCCTGGAGGGGTCGCTGACCCGGAAGCGGGCCGGCTTCATGGACCACCATCTCTGGGTCACCCGCTACCAGCCGGGGGAGCTGTACGCCGGCGGCGACTACCCGAACCAGAGCGAAGGGGGCGACGGGCTGCCGCGCTACGTCGCCGGCAACGAGCCGATCGAGAACACCGACGTGGTGCTCTGGTACACGATGAACGTCACCCACGTCCCACGGCCCGAGGAGTGGCCGGTCATGCCGACCTCGCGCCTCGGCTTCCGGCTCATCCCCGCCGGCTTCTTCGAGGCCAACCCGGCCCTCGACGTGCCGCGTTGAGGCCGCGGGCCACCCTCGCCGCTCAGCCGGCGAGGATCGTCGGGTCAGCTCTTCGCGCCGTTGCGCGGCGGCCGCGGCTCGGCCCTCCAGGGCTGCGTGGTCTTCGACATCAGCCCCACCGACTGCAGGATCGCCTTGGCGGGCCGCTTCAGGGTGGAGGGCACCATGTGGCTCAGCCGTTTGGAGATCTGGATGCGCAGGTCCTGCTCCTGGGAGACGCCGGGCTTCCACCCTTCCGGCCAGTCGGCCACCGGCATCTCGTTGACCTTGGGAGTCGATATCAGCGTCTGCGGCGTCCCCTTGATGGCGAGCAGGGTGACGCGGTCGATGGGTTTGTGGACGTCCGAGGGGACCTGGCACTTGTAGACCGTGGTGAAGCCGCAGACCGAGAGCAGGTTGTAGAGCGACAGCTCGGTCAGCCAGAAGCTCCTCGGGTTGTCCAGCGAGGCCCAGACGCGGTCCAGGCGCTTCTCGGTCGAGTCGGAGGGGGAGTGCTCGAAGACCTCCCGCCCCCAGTAGGACTTGCCCTCGTGGGAGCGGACGTCCTTGCTGGCGAGGCTGACGTAGGTGTCGATGACCGCCAGCCCCGTGGTGACGCGGGCGATGTTCTCGACGAAGCGGAAGACGTCGGGCGCGTCCAGGTGGTAGAGGATGCCCAGGCAGAGGACGACGTCGAACTCGCCGTGCTTCTCACGGCAGAGGTTGCGGACGTCGTCCTGGCTCAGCGTGAGGTTGTCGAGCCCCAGCGCCTTCTGGACAAACCGCGCCTTCTCGATGCTGGACTCCCGCCCCTCGATGGCCACGGTGCGCGCTCCCTGGCGGGCGAACTCGATGGCGTAGAGCCCTTCGAGACAGGCCAGGTCGAGGACGCGCAGATTCGCGAGCGGCTCGCGGGAGGCGTCGGCGACGATCTGCACGATCCGCCGCAGCCGGGTCGAGACGACGTTCTCGCCGATCGTATAGAGGTCGCCGGTGATGTGGATGTTGTGATCGGTCCAGTCCCCATAGCACTCGACGACCTGCCGCATCTCCTCACGTAAAGCATTGGCGTCCATTCTGGCGAGCTCCTTTCCGAGGCACACCCGATTTACGACAAACACGGAAGCTGAACGCCCCGAAATTTGAGCAAAAAATGTACCACCGGAGAGGATCACCAGAACCTACTCGGGTCCCGCCGGAGCGACGAGGGCCGCCTGCCGGCCCAGGACCCTCGCCTTCCGTACCGTGGTCTTCCCGACCCGCGCCTCCCCGAGCGGCGGGGCGGCGGCGAAGAGGGCGCGGGTCTCCTCCTCCTGGCCCGGCGCGGAGAAGTACACGGCGGTGGTCTCCAGCAGGAACGGCAGGTAGAGCTGCGACAGGTCCTGCCTGGGGTGCGGCAGGATCATCACGCTGCTCCCCTGGACATGGCGGCGGATCGCCTCGGCTTTCGCCAGCCCCCGGCGCAGCCGTGGCCTCGGAGGGCCGGGGGGCCTCTCCCCCATCTCGTCGAGCCTCCTTCGCAGCGGGCTGTCCCAGGGGACGGCGACCAGCCAGGAGCCCGTCAGGCCGGGCAGGCGGGCGCGGAAGACCGCATAGTCGCTCCCGATCCGTCCTACCGGAGAGAGGCCGATCCGGGGCCACCAGGGCTCGAGGTGGGAGGCGGGCACGAACTTCACCTTCTTCCGCAACGCGTTGCCCAGGCGGGTGATCGCAAGGTAGCGCCCGCCGCCGTCGGAGGGCTGCTCGTACAGGAACAGCGCGGAGCGGTCCGCCGCGACCTCGGCGGGATCGAGCCGTTCGCGAGGCAGGGTCGCCTCCCAGGCGTCGCGGGCGTTCCGCACCCGCTGCAGGTTATTGAAAGAACCGAAAAGGTCCGCGGCCGGGACGGTGCGGACCGTGGTCCCGGCCAGATCCACGCGCGGGCTGCCGCTGAGCGGCCGGCCGGCGTCCTGAGGCGCATGGAGGTACGCGGGAGGCAGAGGCCAGAGGCCGACCCACGACGGGTCGTGCCCCTCGACCGGGAGAGGGAGGGCCGAGCCGAGCACCAGCAGCGAAGCGACAGCGCCGAAAAGAGCTCCGCGGCGAAGGCGTCCCAGCCCCTCGGCGAGGAAAAGGCCGGCCGGCCAGACGAGATAGACGAGGAAACGCTTCGCGTTGAAATCGTAGAAGAAGACAAAGAACACCAGCAGGGCAGCGAAAAGCGCCAGCCAGAACAGCCGGCCTCCGTCCTCCCGGGAGCGCCGGGCCGCGAGCCCCAGGCCCGCCAGGCGAATCACCAGGAGGACGAAGCCGGGCAGACCCAGCAGCGAAGCCGTGGCAAAGAGATAGAACGGGATGGAGTCGGCATGCGGCGCGAGGAGGTGCCACTGCAGGGACGTAGTCCCTCCCAACGAGCCGAAGGCGGTGAGATGGAGGACGATCCAGAGCCCCGGGAGCCCCAGGAAGACCGCCACGCCCGCCCAGAGCCAGCGCGAGCCCAGGTCGCGCCGGCGCCGCGCGAGCACAACCAGAGCCGCCGGGACCGCGGCCAGCCATCCCGCCGGCTGCGTCAAGGCGCTCAATCCGCCCCACAGTCCGCTCGTGAGGTAGCGGCGGGGCGCCTCGCCGGCGAGGACGAAGGCGCGGCCGCCCAGGAAGAGCAGGCAGGAGGCCGGGAGATCGGCCATGACCTGGAGCGAGATGCCTTGCAAGGAGTGGCTCGCCCCGAGCGCCAGGGCCGCGGCGAAAGCGGCGCGCCGCGGAGCGGTGCGGGCCGCCAGCGAGTAGAAGGCCAGGAGCGTGGCCAGGAAAAGGGCCTGGAGCGCCACCGGCAACCAGGAGAGGACGCCGAGGCGGTCGAGCAACGCGATGGCCAGCGGCAGCAGAGGAGCGCGGCCGGAGTCCGGGACGTCGTACCCCGCCAGGAACAGCCCCTGGCTGATCCAGTCGTGCGAGTCGCCGTCCACGAACGGATAGTCCAGGTTGAGGTCGGGATAGACGAGGCGCGGAGCGAGCAGGAGCAGCCACGGCAGGCAGAGCCCGGCGAGCGTCCAGGCGAAAGGGTCGCGGCGGAAAGGGACGGGAGGTTCCAAAGCGTCCCGCAAGGTCTGTCCGGGCATCAGGGGCTCGAGCGAGAGGACCGCCTGACTATGGCATGGAGGTGGGAAAGACTTCAACGCCTGGACCAGGCGGCCCGAAATGCAGAGGGGGCGCGATGAATCGCGCCCCCTCTGCGAGCAGAGATCGGACAGACCTCTATAGGGCGCCCGCTTCTACCCCCGGCGCAGCCACTCGGTGAGACTGACGTAGCCGTCGTCGTTGCTGTCGAGACGGTCGAAGTCGGTCCGGCTGCCGGGCCATTCGGCGCGGCTCAGCCGGCCATCACGGTTGTCGTCCTCGTCGCCGAAATCGAGGTCCCGGCCACTCCAGTCGTCCCGGCCGGAGTCCCAGTCCCGGATCTCGGTGCGGCTCAGCCGGTTGTCGTTGTTCCGGTCGAGGCGATCGAAGGTCCGGTCATCCCCAGTCCACTCGCGAGTCGAGATGTAGCCGTCGTCATTGCGGTCCAGGCGGTCCCACCGATCGTCGTCGTCGTCCCAGTCCCGGACCTCGGTGCGGCTCAGCCGGTTGTCGTTGTTCCGGTCGAGCCGATCGAAGGTCCGGTCATCCCCAGTCCACTCGCTACT
>JBKKAU010000069.1:0-6587 GCA_046714475.1 Thermoanaerobaculia bacterium | reverse complement strand
CCGCCAGGGCCCGGGCCAGGCCGGAGGGCAGGAGCTCGGCGCGGATGCGGCCGTGGAAGCCGCGGACCGCCGGACGCGGCCGGTCGGACGGCAGCTCCAGCGGCTCGGCGCCGGCCAGCCTCTGCCGCCACCAGGCGATCTGCTCCTCCAGCACCTCGCCCCGCAGCCAGTCGCGCTGCGCCTGGGCGAAGTCGGCGTACTGGAGCGGCAGGTCGGGCAGCGGCGACGGCTCGCCGCGCGAAAAGGCTTCGTAGAGCGCCGTCACCTCGCGCACCAGCACGCCCAGGGACCAGCCGTCGCCGACGACATGGTGGAGGTTGAAGAGCACGGCGTCGTCGCCAGTCCCTACCCGCACCAGGGTGACGCGCAGCAGCGGGCCGCGCGCCAGGTCGAACGGGCGGAGCGCCTCGGCCGCGGCGAGCCGCCTCAGCTCGCGCTCGCGGGCCGCCGGCGGCAGCGCCCGCAGGTCGATCCGCGGCAGGCGGACCCGGGCCGGAGGCGCGATGACCTGCACCGGCTCCTCCCGGAAGGTCGAGAAGGTGGTGCGCAGCGACTCGTGGCGCTCGACCAGGGCGTCGAGAGCGCGCTGGAAGACCTCCGGCCGCAGCCCGCCCGGCCGGACGGCGGTGAACAGGTTGTACGCCGGGCTCCCGGGGTGCAGCCGGTCGAGGAACCAGAGCCGGCTCTGGGCGAACGAGGCCGGAGCCACGAACACCTCGTCCGCTGCGGCGGGAGGCTCGGCGGGCGGAGGCATATGCGCCGGGGGGAGCTTCTGCGGGACTTCCATCAAGAGGCCCCGTCCAGGTCGTCGCGGCGCAGCCGCTGCCGCTGGCGCGGCGCGATCTTCATCCCGGTCCGCGGCCGCTCCCCTTCGCGGGCGGCCGATGCCGCGGCTACCGCGGAGGCGATCTCCGCCAGGGTCGGCCGGGCGAACAGCTCGGCGAGCGGCAGATCGACCTCGAACGCCTTGTGGATCCGGGAGCGGAGCTGCGCGGCGAGCAGCGAGTGCCCGCCCAGCTCGAAGAAGCTGTCGTGACGGCCGGCGCGCTCGCAGCGCAGGAGCTCCCTCCAGAACCCGGCCAGCGTCTCTTCGACCTCGCCCGCGGGCGGGACATGGGGCCGTTCGACCCGCTCGGGCGCGGGCAGAGCCTTGTGGTCCACCTTGCCGTGCCGGGTGAGGGGCAGCGCCGGCAGCGGCACCCAGGCGGACGGGATCATGGGCTCGGGGAGACGCCCGCGCAGGTGCTCGCGCAGGGAATCGGCATCCACTCCGTCGCGCAGCACGACGTAGCCCACCAGCCGCGCCTCCGCCGCCCCGTCGTCGCGCCGCGCCACGACCACCGCCGCCCGCACGCCGGGGTGCTCGGCGATCGCCGCCTCGATCTCCCCCGGCTCGACCCGGATGCCCCGCACCTTGAGCTGCTGGTCGATCCGTCCCAGGAACTCCAGGGTGCCGTCCGGCAGCCAGCGGCCGAGGTCGCCGGTGCGGTAGAACCGCCGGCCGTCGACCTCCGGGAACTTCCCGGCGGTCAGCTCGGGCTGATGGAGATAGCCGCGGGCGACGCCGGGGCCGCTCAGCCAGAGCTCGCCGGGGACGCCGATCGGCGCCGGGCGCCCGGACCGGTCGCGCACCTCGAGCAGGGCGCCGGGCGAGGGCCGGCCGAGCATGGCGCGGCCCGTCTCGTAGGCCGAGCTCCCCGGCAGGAAGGCCGCGCACTGCACCGTGCCCTCGGTCGGGCCGTAGAACACCACGATCCGCGCCGCCGGGAAGGCCTCCCACATGCCGGCGAGCACCAACCCCGGGACCGCCTCGCCGCCCGTGATAACCAGCCGGATATTCGGGCAGCCGCCCGGCCGGTGCTAGCGGATCGCCTGGAGCGCCTGGCGCATGAGCGCCGGCACCAGGTCGACGCAGGTCGCGGCGTCGACCTCGGCGAGCAGCGCGCCGAGGTCGATCCCTTGACTCGTGTCGAGGATCACCACGGCGCCTCCCGCGAGGAGCGGGCAGAGCGACTCGGAGACGAAGACGTCGAAGGAGAACGGCGCCAGGCTCGGCAGGCGGTCGCCCTCGCGGAAGCCCAGGAGGGCCTGCATCGCCCGCAGGAAATGCGCCAGGCTGCCGTGCTCGACGAGGACCGCCTTGGGCCGGCCCGTGGTCCCCGAGGTGTAGATCAGGTAGGCGGCGTCCCCCGGCGCCGGCTTGCCGGAGGGGGCGGGCGGGAGGTCGGGGCCTTCGGGCTCCGATCCCTCGCCGTCGATCCAGACGATGGAGACGCCGGCGAAGGGCAGTGCGGACAGGCGTTGCCGCAGCCGCTCCTGGGTCACCAGCACGGGGCGGTCGACCCCCTGAAGACAACGGAAGGCGTCTTCCATCATCCAGGACAGCCGGCCGTCCGGCTGCCCTGGATCGAGCGGCACCCAGGCCCCGCCCGCCTTCCAGACTCCCAGGATGCCCACCACCAGGTCGGCCGAGCGCTCCAGGAGCAGCCCCACCCGCGACTCGGGGCCGACCCCGAGGGCGGCGAGCCGCCGCGCCAGCCGGCCGGCGCGGCGGTCGAGCTCGGCGAAGGTCAGCGTCTCACGGCCGAAGACCACCGCGGGGGCTTCGGGGCACTCCGCCACCCGGTCCGCGAAGAGCTGGAGCACCGACGGCGGAGGCGGGCCGGCGACGGCGGTGTCGTTCCACTCCAGGAGCTGCTGCCGCTCGGACTCGGAGAGGAGCGGCAGGGCGGACAGCGGCAGGTCCGGATCGGCGGCCGCCGCCGCGAGCAGCAGCCGCAGGTGCTCCAGCAGCCGGCCGGCCGTGGTCGCGTCGTAGAGGTCGCGGTTGTGCTCCAGGGTGGCGACGGCCTGCCCGCCCCGCTCCTCGACCGCCAGCAGCAGGTCGAACTGCACCGTGCCGGTCTCCAGCGGCAGCGAGCTGACGCCGAGGCCGGCCACCTTCAGATCCTCGGCCGGGCCGGCGCGGTGGACGAACATGGCTTGGAAAAGCGGCGTCCGCGACAGGTCGCGCTCCGTCTCCAGCTCCTCGACCAGCTTCTCGAACGGCAGGTGCTGGTGGACCTGCGCCCCCAGGACCCGCTCGCGGGTGCGGCCGAGCAGCTCGCGGAAGCCCGGATCGCCCGCGAGGTCGCCGCGCAGCACCAGGGTGTTGGCGAAGAAGCCGATCAGCCCTTCCAGCTCGACGCGGGTGCGGCCGGCGATCGGCGTACCGACCGCGATGTCGTCCTGCCCGGCGTGGCGGCCCAGGAGCGCCTGGAAGCCGGCGAGCCACGTCATGAAAGAGGTCGCCCTCTCTTTCCGCGCGAGGGCCGCCAGTCCGATTCCGTCTCCCAGGTCGATCGACCGGCTGGCGCCGCGGAACGTCTGCACCGGCGGGCGCGGCCGGTCGGTCGCCAGCTCCAGGTGCGGCGGCAGGCCGGCCAGCTCGTCGCGCCACCAGGCAATCTCCGCCTCCAAGACCTCGCCGGAGAGCCAGCCGCGCTGCCACTCGGCGTAGTCGGCGTACTGCACTGGCAGCCCGGGGAGAGGCGAAAGCCGCCCGGTGACGGCGGCGGCATACAGTGCCCCCACCTCGCGCACGAACACGCCCATGGACCAGCCGTCGCTCACGACGTGGTGCATCGTCGCGGGCAGGAGGTGGTCGTCCGCCGCCAAGCGGACCGCCAGCGGCCGGAAGAGCGGCCCGCGCTCCAGGTCGAAGGGACGCAGCAGGTTCTCCCCGGCGAGGCGTCGCGCCTCCTCCTCCCGGACCTCCGGCGGCAACCCCGACAGGTCGGCGAGCGGCAGGACGAAAGGCCCGGGCGCCGCGATCACCTGCACCGGCAGGCCGTCCTCCTCGCGGAAGGTGGTGCGCAGCGACTCGTGACGGCGCACCACCTCGGCCAGCGCCCCCGCCAGGGCCACGAAATCGAGCGGCCCCGCGAAGCGCACCGCCACCGGCATGTTGTAGGCCGTCGAGCCGGGGACGAGCTGGTCGAAGAACCAGAGCCGCTGCTGGGCGAAGGAGAGCGGCGGGTTGCCCTGTCGTGTCCGCGGGACGAGCGGCGGCGCCGCGAAGGCCTCGCCGCCCCGGCGGGCCGCCTCGACGACGGCGGCGAAACGGGCGACGGTCGGCTGGTCGAACAGGGCGCGCAGCGGCAGCTCGACGCCGAAGGCCACCCGGGCGCGCGACACCGCCTGGGTGGCGAGCAGCGAGTGGCCGCCCAGGTCGAAGAAGCCGTCGTGGGCGCCGATCCGTTCGACCCCGAGCACCTCGGCCCAGAGACCGGCGAGCATCTCCTCGATCGGGCCGCGCGGCGGCACGTAGCCCCTGGCCTCGGACGGAGCCGTCTCTGGCGCTGGCAGGGCGCGCCGGTCGACCTTGCCGTGCGCGGTGAGCGGCAGGGCCTCCAGGGTCACGAAGGCGGCGGGCACCATGTAGTCGGGCAGCCGCTCCAGGAGATGCCGGCGCAGCTCGTCGGGCGCCGCCTCCCCCACGACGTAGGCGGCGAGGCGCCTCTCCCCCGCGTCCTCCCGGGCGGCGACGACCGCCTGGCGCACGCCCGGATGCGCGGCGAGGACGGCCTCGATCTCTCCCAGCTCGATGCGGAAGCCGCGCACCTTGACCTGCTGGTCGACGCGGCCGAGGAACTCGACGCCCCCGTCCAGCACATCCGGCAGCCGCCGGGCGAGGTCGCCGGTGCGGTAGAAGCGGCCCCCTGGAGCGGGCACGAACCTCTCGGCGGTCAGCTCCGGGCGGTGCAGATAGCCGCGGGCGACGCCCGGCCCGCCGATCCAGACCTCCGCGGGCGTGCCGACCGGCGCCAGGTGGCCGTCGCGGTCGCGCAGGTCGAAAACGCAGCCGGGGAAGGGACGGCCGAGCAGCGCCCGGCCACCGATGTCCTCCGACGCCGCCGAGGCGAAGATCGTGGTCTCGGTAGGACCATAGAGGACGGTGATCCGGGCCGCCGGGAAGGCGCGCCGCATGTCGGCGAGCAGGCCGGCGGGGACGGCGTCGCCGCCGACGAAGACGTGGCGCAGCCGGTCGTTGATCCCGGCAGCATCCACGATCTGGCGCATCAGGGCCGGCACGGCGTGGAGCAGCGTCGCGCTACGCAGCTCTTCCACCAGCCGTTCCAGGTCCGGCGCCGGCTTCAGGTCCATCAGGACGGTGGCGCCGCCGGCGAGCAGCGGCCCCCAGACCTCGAAGAGGAACACGTCAAAGGAGAACGGCGCCAGGCAGGGCATACGGTCGCCCGCCTCGAAGCCGAAAAGCCGCTGTGCCCCGGCAAGGATATGGGCGAGGCTGCCGTGCTCGACCTGGACCGCCTTGGGCAGGCCCGTGGTTCCCGAGGTGTAGATCAGGTAGGCGAGGTCCCCCGGCTCCGGCCCGGGCAGCGGCCGGGCGCCGCCGTCCACCTCTTCGCCCAACCAGACCACCTCGGGCGCCAGCGTCGCGGCGAGGCCGCGGAGGTCCGGATGCGCCACCAGCACGGAGATCCCCGCATCCGCCGCCATGAAGGCGAGCCGCGCCGCGGGCTGCGACGGATCGAGCGGCACGTAGGCGCCGCCCGCCTTCCAGATCCCCAGCATGCCGATGATCAGCCCCGGGCCGCGGCCGCAGAAGAGTCCGACGCGCGACTCGCGGCCGACCCCGAGCCGCCGCAGCCGGCGGGCGAGCCACCCGGCCCGGTGGTCCAGCTCGCCGTAGGTCAGCTCCTCGTCTCCGGCGATGACGGCTATCGCGCCAGGCGTGCGCGCCGCCTGGGCGGCGAAGGCGGCGGGGATGGAGACGAACGCCGCCTCCAGCGCCTCGCCGCGCCCCGCCTCGAGGAGCTGCCGGCGCTCGGCCGCGGTGAAGGGCGGCCCGGCGTCGTGGCGCGTTTCCGGCCCCTCCGCGAGGGCGGCCAGGGCGCGCTCGTAGAGACCGGCCGCCGCCTCGATCTGCTCGCCGGGGAATTCGCCCGCTTCGTACTGCAGCCGCAGCTGGACGTGGCCGGCGAACGGGTCCTGCTGGAAGCCGGCCAGGAAGTCGAAGTTGGTCTCCTCGAAATACTGGCCGCCCAGCGGGCGGATCTCCTCCGAGTACTCGGCCAGCCCCTGGTAGACGTGGAAATGGACGAAGTTGAAGACCGCCTCGAAGAGCGGCGCGCCGCCGGCCTCGCGCTGCAGCTCGGCGAGCGGATAGCGGCGGTGGGCGAGGAGTGGACTCTCAGCCGCGAAGACGCGGCGCACCAGGTCGCCCCAGGTGCCGCCGTCCACCTCCAGCCGGAACGGCAGGGTGTTGAGGAAGAGGCCGAGCACCCTTTCGCCCCCCTCCTCCTCGGGCCGGCCGTTGACCACGACGCCGGTGACCACCTCCTGCTGGCCGGCGAGCCAGGAGAGCACCCGGCAGTGGGCGGCGAGGAGGACGCTCTTGACCGGCACGCCCGCAGCGCGGGCGAAGCGCTGGAGCCGCTCCGACAGCTCGGAGGAGAACGTGACCTCGCGGGAGCGCGCCCCCTGCCGCCCGCTGCGCTGGCCGGGACGGGCGGGCCAGCGCGGCAACGGGGTGGCGTCGGCGCCGGCCAGGCGGTCCGCCCAATAGCGGCGGCTCGCCTCGGAGG
>JBKKAU010000068.1:0-14640 GCA_046714475.1 Thermoanaerobaculia bacterium | reverse complement strand
GGGGGGGGCAACGCCCCGCCCAAACACTTTTTTTGGGAGCCCGCTGTGGTTTGGGGGTCGGGGCGCAATTAATGGCCCCCGCCCGGCACACCTTTCGCAATCCGTCTCCGGCGTGGCGACGCCGATTCGTCTCCGGGTGATGTCCTACAACGTCCAGGGGCATGGACGGCTGTTCTCCCGCCGCTACCTGGAGGGCATCGCCCGGGTCATCAACGAGGCTGGGCCGGACGTGGTGGGGATCCAGGAGGTGCACCGCCATACCTGGCACTCGCGGTTCGAAGACCAGGCCGGCATGCTCGGCCACATGACCGGCCTCCACATCCACTTCGGCCGCAGCTTCACGATGAAGCGCGGCGAGTTCGGCAACGCCGTGCTCACCCGGTTTCCGGTCCTCTCCACCGAGATCCACCACCTGCCCGGCCCCGGCGAGCAGCGGACGCTGCTCCATGCCCGGCTCGACCTCGACTCGGCCGAGCTCGACTTCTACGTTACCCACCTCGCCGCCTGGGGCCGCTGGAACCGCGCGGCACGCGGTATGCAGATCAGTGGGCTCATCGAGCGGCTCCGTCACCGTAATGAGCCTTTCGTGCTGGTGGGAGACTTCAACGCCGTGCCAGGGGCCCCGGAGGTCAAGGCGCTGATGGCCGAGGAGGTCTTCCGGCTGTGCGGTCAGGACATGGCCTGTACGCACCGGGTGATGCGCCAACGGATCGATTACATCCTGGGGGATTCCGGCTGGACCACGGTCGATTCCAGGGTGCTCCAGGCCGGTCCCTCCGACCACTGGCCCGTAGTGGTCGAGCTGCACCGCGACTCGCTGTAGAAGCTTCTTTCTCGAGGACCCGGGGATCCACCCGCGGCCTCAGCGGAGGTGCAACATGGCTGTCGTGGAGCGCCCGAAAGAGGAGCCGGCCGCCGAGCCGGAGACCCCGACCCAGGGCCGGCAAGGCTCTTCCGTCCAGATCTCCCACAGGGGGGCGATCCTCTATATCGGCATCGTCGCCGTGCTCCTGCTGCTGCTCTGGTCGACCCAGAGGGAGCGGGAGTCGCACGTGCGAGTGCCGGACCTCGCCGGATTCGAGGAGGCCCTCCCCTCCATCGCCAACCTGACCGGCTCGCCCATCCTCGCCGGCAACCGCGTCCGGGTCCTCCAGAACGGCGACGGGTTCTTCCCCGCCCTCTTCGCCGACATCGAGCAGGCCCGCGAGAGCATCCACCTCGAGACCTACGTCTGGTGGCAGGGTGAGATCTGCGAGCGGCTTGCCCGCGCCCTCGCCGGCAAGGCCCGCCAGGGGGTCGAGGTCCGGGTGCTCCTCGACGCGGTCGGCTCCCAGAAAGGGGACGACGAGCTCTTCGAGATGATGCGGGCCGCGGGCGCCAAGGTCGAGCTCTTCCACCCGTTCCGCCTCGCCGACCTGGGGCTGATCAACAACCGGACGCACCGCAAGCTCGCCATCTTCGACGGCCGGGTGGCCCACGTCTTCGGGCACGGCATCGCCCAGGAGTGGACCGGGCACGCTCAGGACAAAGAGCACTGGCGCGATACCGGAGTGCGGCTGGAGGGGCCGATCGTCGCCGCCGTCCAGGGGGTCTTCGCCGAGAACTGGGTCGAGCAGAGCGCCGAGACCCTGGTGGGGGAGAAGTACTTCCCGCCTCTCGTTCCCGTGGGGAACGTCCGCGCCCACGTCACGGCCAGCTCGCCCCAGGGCGGAGTCTCCAAGCTGGAGATGCTGTTCAAGCTGGCCATCGCCTCGGCGCAGCGGGAGCTGCTCCTCCAGAACCCCTACTTCATCCCCGACGGCGAGATGACCGGCCTCATGGAGCGGGCCCGCCGGCGGGGCGTCGACGTCCGCATCATGGTGCCGGGGCCGGGCACCGACAGCTCCGTGGTCCGCCACGCCGGGCACCATCAATACGAGGAGCTCCTGCGCCACGGCATCCGCATCTACGAGTACCAGCCGACCCTCAACCACCAGAAGGTCATGGTGGTCGATGGCTTCTGGTCGCACGTCGGCTCCACCAATTTCGACGACCGCTCGCTGGACATCAACGACGAGGCGAGCGTCGGTCTGATCGACCCCGCCACCGCCGGCCGCCTGCGAGAGGCCTTCACGCGCGACCTCCGGAGGTGCCGCGAGGTCGAGCTGGAGAGGTGGGGGCGCCGGCCTGCCTGGCACAAAGCCCTGGACCGGATGTCCTACCTTTTGAACGAGCAGCTCTGAGGAGAGAGGGAGGAGGCGCAGATGATCGAGATTCCCATCTGGCTGCTGGTAACGCTGTCGAGCTTGACCCTGCTGCTCGGGACCATGCTCTGGACCGTGCTGCGTGAGCGGGACTTCCGGGTGAAGGTGCCGGACCTTGACGCCTTCGAGGAGGCCCTCCCTTCAATCGCCGGCATGACCCAGGCGGTCATCGTCAAGGGCAACCGGGTCGACCTGCTGCAGAACGGCGACGAGTTCTTCCCCGCCCTGCTCGAATCGATCGCTACGGCCAAGGAGACGGTCCACTACGAGACCTACGTCTGGTGGGACGGCGACATCTGCGGCAAGCTCGCGAAGTCCCTGGCCGCCCGCGCCCGCGACGGCATCGAGGTCAGGGTCATGGTCGACGCCGTCGGCGCATCCAAAATGGACAAGAAGCTGCGCAAGCAGATGAAGGACGCAGGCGTCCGGTTCGCGCGCTACCACCCGTTTCGGCTCCAGGACATCGGCCAGCTCAACAAGCGGACCCACCGCAAGCTCGCCATCTTGGACGGCAAGATCGCCTACGTCTTCGGGCACGGCGCGGCCAGGCAGTGGCTCGGCCACGGCCAGGACGGAGAGCACTGGCGCGACACCGGCGTGCGCCTGCGCGGGCCGATCGTCAACGCCGTGCAGTCGGTCTTCGCGCAGCACTGGATCGAGGAGACCGGCGAGGTGCTGGTCGGCGAAAAGTACTTCTCCCCTCCGAAGGAAGCCGGCGACATCCCGGTCCACATGCTCTCCGGCGCCCCCCTGGGCGGCGTCTCTGGCCTGGAGCTGATGTTCAAGATGGGCATCGCCACCGCCCAGAAGGAGCTGTGGATCCAGAACCCCTACTTCATCCCGGACCCGGAGTCGATCGACCTCCTGGCCCGCGCGGTCCAGCGCGGCGTGGACGTCCGGGTCATGGTGCCCGGTCCCTACAACGACAGCAAGCTCGTCAAGCACGCCGGCCATCACCACTTTCACGACCTGCTGTGCAAAGGGGTGCGGCTCTTCGTCCACCAGAAGACGCTGATCCACCAGAAGATCATGATCATCGACGGCATCTGGTCGCACGTCGGCTCGACCAACCTGGACGACCGCTCGTTCGACATCAACGAAGAGGCCGGGGTCGGGATCATCGACGAGGGCATCGCGGAGAAGCTCAAGGAGGCGTTCCTCGCGGACGCGAAGAACTGCGTCGAGCAGAAAGCCGAAGATTGGGAAGGGCGCCCCGCCCTCCACAGAGCCTTCGACGCCGCCTGCTACCTGCTGAGCGGGCAGCTGTAAGGCTGGGATCTGGGGGCGAGTCGTCGGTACCGATCTCCGGACTATCTTCTCGCCTCTACTCCCTGGAGACGCGGCTGTCGAGAATTATCCCCAGTGCTCGAGCGCCAAAGGATGACATGGTGCTCGAGGCTGCTGTCGCAGGCGGGTGTAGCAGGATCATTTCGTACAACAGGAAGGACTTTTCAGGCGTTGAGGCTTTCAGCCTTACAGTCAAGAACCCCAAAGAATTTCTTGAAGCCATAGGAGCGTTACCATGAGCACCATCAGCCTGAGGCTCCCGGATTCTCTCCACAAGCAGATCCGCAGATTGGCGGAAGAGGACGGTATCTCAATCAACCAGTTCATCAGCACTGCGGCGGCTGAGAAGCTCGCAGCTCTAATGACCGTTGATTATCTCGAGGAGCGAGCAAAGCGTGGCAGCCGCGAGAAATTTGAGGCTGCCCTCGCAAAGTTGCCAGATGTCGAGCCCGAGGAGTATGACAAGCTGTGAGAGGTGATCAGGCAGGCTTCTCGGCGCATCGAGCCGATCCCAAAGCCTAGTTCCTCTACGGCCGGATCACCACCTTGAGCGCCTCCCGTCGCCGCATGCTGCGCAAGGCATCCTCAAGCTCGGAGAGCGGACGCTCCGCCGAAAGCAACTCTTCCGGGTGAAGGGTGCCCGAGGCCAGCAGGTCGAGGGCGCGCCGGAAGGTCGCCGGGCGGTGGTGGTAGGCGCTTTTGACCGTCAGCTCGGAGTAGTGGAGGCGGTGGGTGTCTAGCGGGACGGTGGTGCCGGGGGGGCAGCCTCCGAAGAGTTGGACCAAGCCGCCGGGACGGACCGAAGCGAGGGCGTCCTGCCAGGCGGCGGGGGAGCCGGTCGCCTCGATCGCCAGGTCGAAGCCGTCGCCGCCGGCCGCGTGACGCCGCAGCCGGGGCGCCTCGCCCCCTTCGCGCTCCACCTGGACGGCCTCGCTCGCCCCGACGCGCCGGCCGACCTCCAGCCGCGACGGGTTGGGGTCGGCGAGCACGATGTGGTGCCGGCCGCCGGACGAGTACTCGGGGGCGTGGGCCAGGACGTCGACGAACAGCAGCCCGATCGGGCCGCCGCCGTAGATCACGATCTCACAGGGACCGTCGAGGCCGCTGACCTCCAAGCCGTGCAGCACGCAGGCGAGCGGCTCGGCGAGCGCGCCGATCTCGAAGGGGAGCCCGTCGGGGCACGGGTAGGTGCTGACCTCGACGAAGCGGCGGGGGACCAGCAGGTACTCGGCGAAGGCGCCGTTCAGGTAGTGGAGGTCGGAGCAGAGGTTCTCGCGGCTCCGCGCGCACCACTCGCAGACGCCGCACGGCGCGGAGTTGGCCACCACCACCCGGTCGCCGATCCTGAAGCTCTCCTGTCCAGGGCCGGTCGCGACGACCGTGCCGGCCATTTCGTGGCCGAACGGGGTCGGCGCCTTGAGCATGCGCGGATGGCCGCCGCGGCGGAATACCTTGAGGTCGGTGCCGCAGGTCGTGGCGGCGCCGATCCGGATGAGCAGCTCGCCCGGACCCGAATCGGGAAGCGGGACCTCCCGCAGCTCCATCCGCTCCGGGCCGAGCAGGAACGCGGTCTTCTGATGGCTGGGGAGGCTCAGGGGATCTCCTCGTCGGGAGTCAACAGCACCTTGAGGGCCCGCTGCTCCCGCGCCAGGGTCACCGCCTCGCCGAACCGGGAGAGCGGCAGCCGGTGGGTGACGAGCGGCGCCGGGTCGAGGCGCCGGCTCACCAGCAGCCGGTAGATCTCCTGCTGGTCCGCAAGCGAGCTGGAGTAGGTGGCGAGCACCCGGCGCTCGCCCTTGAAGAAGGTGTTGAGGTCGAATCCGGCCGTCTCCCCGTCCGGCGCGTGGGCGAAGAGGACGACCGCCCCGCCGCCACGGGTGAGCGACAGCGCCGCGGCGAGCGGCCCCGTACCCCCCACGGTATCGAAGACCACGTCCGCCCCGCGCCCTCCCGACAGCTCCGCGACCGCCCGCTCCGCCTCGCCGGGAACGACGGCCGCCGCCGCTCCGAGACGGAGCGCGATCTCCCGGCGGTCCGCCAGCGGATCGGAGACCACCACCCGGAGCGCCGGATAGAGAGAGCCAAGCACCAACAGGTGAAGGAGCCCCATGCTGCCGCCGCCCAGCACCGCGGCGACGGGCAGGGTGCCTCCGGCGGCGGTCGGCATCGCCTCCTCCTCCAGCCGCGCGTGGCGGATGCCGCGCAGCACGCACGCGGCGGGCTCCAGGAAAACGGCGGCCTCCTCGGGCAGATGCGGGGGGAGACCGAAGGCGGCCAGCCGCACCGCCCGCTCGCGGACCAGGACGCGGTCGCTGAAACCTCCGGGCGCCAGCAGGTTCTCGCGGAAGGCAGGGCAGCGCGTCTCGCTCCCACGCAGGCAGAGGTCGCACTCGCCGCAGGCCACGTGGTGCGGCACCACGACCCGGTCGCCCGGCGCGAAGCCGAAGGCCCCGGCGCCCAGTGCCTCGATGGTACCGACCACCTCGTGCCCGAGGACCGTCCCGGCGGGCACGGTGTCATAGCGCAGCTTGAAGAGGTCGGTGCCGCACAGCCCGGCGCAACGCAGCCGGAGGAGCATCTCGCCGGGGCCGGGTGCAGGCAGAGGCCGCGGCTCCAGCCGCACCTGCCCGCCGCCGGCATAGGCGGCGACGGTCATGGTTCCGGAGGGGGGGCTCGCCACAGCAGGCATGTCGAGCGCATCGTAGTGGTATGCGAGAGTAAGATAAAGAGGATGTCCCGCCGCCGGAGCGTCCGCCGCGCACGCCGTGTCCAGGTGCAGTTCTGGAAACGGGGGGAGCCTCACGCCTACCCCGGGTACACGACCAACATCTCGACGACCGGCATGTTCATCGCCACCCGCAGCCCCCTTCCCCAGGGGACCCGGGTACGGGTCGAGGTCCTCGACCGCGACCGCGGCTTCATGGTGGAGGGGATGGTGGCGCACGCGCGTAAGGTCCGCGGCGAGCTGATGCGGATCAGCCAGCCGGGGATGGGGGTCCGGTTCCTCAGCGTCGAGGATCTGGTCAAGGAGCTGATTCCCGTCGTGCAGTGGGGGGAGGAGGAGATCCCCGACAAGCCGGTGGAGGCTGGCGAGGGGGAGGCCTTCGACCTGGAGGAGACCGTTCCGCCGCCGCAGGCCGTCCCGGCGTCGAAGCCGATGCCGCTGCCTCCCGTGCCCTCTGCGTCTGCCGCCCCGGCGTCTCCACCCCCGACGGCCGCGCCTCTAATCTCAGAGCCGGGCAGGACCGACGGGCCGCTCTCCTTCGGTTCTCCCGCTCCGGAGAAGCCGCGGAACCTGGGAGATGGGGTCTACAGCGTGCGTTTCGCCAGCCCCAAGGAGTTCGTGGAGGTCTTCGAGCGCGACATCGTCAACGGCGGCCTGTTCGTCCCGACCCGATACCCCGGCCGGCTCCAGGAGGTGGTCAACGTCGAGCTCCTGCCCCCGGTGCCGTTCGCCGAGCCGGTACGGGCGCGCGCCCGCGTCGTCCACCGTCTCGACCCGCGGTCGTCCGACCTCGAAGGCGCCAACCTCCTCTCGGGCATGGGGCTCGAGCTGCTCGACGTCCAGAAGATCGTGGAGCAGCTCAGGCCGGTGGTCGAGCGGCTGCGGGGTTAGGCCCTCCTCAGCCTTCAGGTGACGGTGAACTCGACCATTTTGGAGCAACTGGCGCCGGAGGTGTCTTCGACTGTGATTTTGACGCGGTGGGTACCTCGAGGGAGGTCGGCCCTGGGCATCGAGACACCCTCTGCCGTCAGGAACTCTTTGACACGCTGGGTCAGGTCGATGGGCACGAAGCCTTTGAGCAGCCTTACCCGGGTTTTCGAAACTTCGATCCGATGTCCCGTGGATGGTGTGAAAAGGACCTCGATGGGGAGCGGCGCGCGGTAAGCCTTCTTGTCTTGAGGACTGCTGATCTCGATGTAGGGCTTGGTGCAGGGCTGCCGCTCCACTTCCGGCGGCGCATCCGGCAATGCCGCTTCTTCCTCGGTGACGAGCACGACGCTGTTCCCGCGAGGTGCGGTGCCGGCGCAGCCCCAGAACAGGAGCGGCAAGGAGAGGGCTAGGGCGAAATCGCGGACTCTCGTCAAGGGGGACCTCCGGCCGTTGGCGGGTCTGTATCCTGGAAAAAGCCGTTTACGTCGATGACCACGTGGACCGTGCCACCGCCCGCGAGGAACGGCTCGATCAGGATCTGGCCGGAGCGGTCGACGTCGGCAGGGTCGGCCGGGGCGGCGGCGAGGGGCAGGATGGCGTTGTTGGCGCGGACCTGTCCGGTCGAGAAGTTGATCACGCTGGTCCCCGGGATGTCGGTGTCCGCCGGCCAGAGCCTCAGATGCCCCGGGGCAGTGGGCTGCACGACCGTCACGTTGGCCGAGACGCTCCGGGCCGAGAACGGGATCCCGCACCGCGCGGGCACCTGCAGGTATCTCCGCAGGTGCCGGTCCAGCGCCGCGGGCAGCGGCCCGCTCTCATTCCGGGTGTCCAGCACCCGGCAGGGGGGTACCGTGAAGAAGCCCGGGCTGCCATCCCACCTCACCCGGAGCGTGTAGCCGATGGGCCCCGGAACGTAGTTGGTAACCTGTATCAGCCACCTCCCCGGGGCAGGGTTGCTCCAGACGCAGT
Organism: Thermoanaerobaculia bacterium; assembly: GCA_046714475.1. Lineage (GTDB taxonomy): Bacteria > Acidobacteriota > Thermoanaerobaculia > Multivoradales > UBA5704 > DASPJI01. The sequence goes on along the minus strand of JBKKAU010000068.1, from coordinate 6,486 downwards.
GCTCCGGGTTCGTATAGCCCAAAAAAGGCACACACTCATCGACGCTATCTTCGTGACGGACGTAGAGGTCAGCATCGGCCGTGAGGCCGTAGAGGTCGATGACGAGGTTGGAGCTGCCGGCCGGGAGGTCGAGGTAGTACTCGTCCCAGGAGTAGTGCGTCTCGTCTCCCACCATGCCGGTCTGCGGCACGTCGTCCCGCAAAGCCGGCGTGGAGACGGTGACCGTGGTGCCTAACCCCTCTAGGTCGGCTGCCTGGCTCGAGATCGACATGCGCCACCAGAAAGAAAGAGCGTACTCCTCGCCGGGGACTAGGCCGTGTACGATCATCTGAGTCGTCACTTTCTGGGGATCCGTCGAGCGGCCCACGCCCAGGGCACCGTTCTTGACCTGACCGGTAGCGAGCGCAATCTCCGGCTTGGGTGCCTGCTCATAGCTGGACGCCGTATCCACCCAGAAAACCTGCTGGGAAGCCCCTTGGCCGCTGCCGGTACCGGGCGTCCCTACTCCCGTCCAGGAGGGGTCGGCGCCGTCGATGAAGAGGTCTTTGAAGACGAGGCGTGGATCATTGTCGGGCAATAAGGTGAAATCGAAGTAGGAGCCGGTGATACATCCGCCTATGTCCCAGAGCTCCTTGCCCTCGAAGATCGCTTTCTTCACTACCGCCACGTTGTCAATGATGTTGTTCGTCCAGTTGCCGGCTTTGTCGAAGTTATCGAACTCGAAACGGATCGTGGCCTCGGTAGAGTCAGCGGTGAAGAACACGGGATAGGTAATCGTATCGCTGGGCTCGTCGCCGTACTCTCGGTACGGCATGTGGCACCAGCCGGAGTTGTCATACCTCCGGGTCATCGTCTTGCCACCTAGCGCCCCGGCTTGGGCGGGAATGCTGGAGGCGGGCAGAAGCAGACCGTAGAGGAGGACCCCAAGAAACCACTTCGTCTGCATGATTGCTCCAGACCCAGCGGCAGTTGCTCTCGAGCGGGACCACTCGAAGACACAGCGTGAGGAAACCCAGGTATATCCCCGGGGTCTTCCTGTGTCAAATCAATCTATTTGCATATCAAGGGGCGGCCCCGAGCTAGCGGACGCCGGACAAGATGAAGGGGGCCCAAAAGCGGGGAGCCGCCCCTTCACGGCTGTGGCGCAGGGCGAGGCGGGCGTCGCGCAACGCGCGAGAGTAGTCCGGCTCGCGCCCGGCTGTCTCCGCCGCGGCAAGCCGGCGGTAGAAATCGCCCATCAGCACGGCGGTCGAGGCATCGTCCACCGGCCAGAGGCTCGCCACGGCGCGCCGCGCGCCGGCGGCCAGAAAGCCGCGGGAGAGCGCGAAGACCCCCTCGCCTTCGAGCCGCCGGCCCGCCTGGGTCTTGCACGCCGACAGGACCACGAGATCGCTGTCCAGGTCCAGCTCGTAGATCTCGAAAAGCTGGAGGAGACCGTCGTTGCCGGCTGCCGCGGGTCCGGCAGGCGGTGTCAGCGCCAGCCCCGCCAGGATTTCGTTCCGTGCCTCCTCCACCAAGCCGTGGGTGGCAAAGTGGACGTACCGCGGGCGTTCGCGCAGTCCGGCCCGCACCCGTGCCTCTTCGGCGTCCAGGCCGGTGAGCACGATCGCCGCCGCACCAGGCCGTCCCTCGAACGTCGCACGGATGGCGGCGGCTTCGCGTGCCGTCCCGGGCAGCCGCTCCAGGCTGCCGCCGGCGCGCGTCCAGCGGTCCCGCTCTGGAGAGCCCGCTGCGCGGGGGGACGGCTCGCCCCGGTCGAAGACGGGGTCCGCCACCACGAGAGCGGCCGGGCTGCGGCCGTTCTCCTGCCGCGGCCCGGATCTGCCCAGACTGTAGAGGGTCGTGGCGGATGGGGCGTAGCGCGCCACCGGTCCGTCGTCGAGCCAGTAGTGGATCGGGCCACGGGGCGGTGCGACCACGAGGGCCTCGAAGGGAAGCCGGTGAAGGGCGCCGTCGGGGACGATCACGACCTCCGGCGCCCTCCACAGATCCTCCTGGAAGCCCTGGGGGACCAGAATCTGCCACAGGGCGTGAAGGCGGGCCGCGAGGATCTGCTCTCCGTGCGGGACGGGACCTGTCTCCCGCTCGAGTCCGCCGCTCGTTTCGAGGGCTGCGGCCAGGCCGATTTTGCCAGTCATGACCTCGTCGAGGGCCGCGGCGGTGAGCGGGCCTGGCGCGATCCCGAGGACGGCCGCCGCCTCATCTGGGACGGCCAGCGGCCAGGCCTCGACCCGCCCCGGAAGGGAGGGCACGGTGAAGAGGTAACTCTTCGTCTCTCCGATCTGGTAGAGGAGCAGCCAGCCGCCGGGTGGCACGACCTCCCGCTGCAAGGCTTCGACCGGCAGGCCGCCCGTGTTGACGACTTTCCGCCAGAACGGGCTGGCGTCGCGGATGCGTTGCGTCACCCTCTGGTGCTCCCAGCCGGCGGTGTCGAGCTGGTCTTCCAAAGCCTGGATCTCACGTGCCCGTTCCTGGCCCGACAGGTCCGGTCGCGACCGGGTGACCTCGATACGGCTGCGATACTCGGTGAGACGGGCGTCGAGGGTCTCGAGCTCCTGCTCCAGGGGACGGAGCACCTCCTCGGGGATGCCGTGGCGCAGGTCGACCCGGCCGGCGGCGAGCTGGTCGAGGAGCACCCGCGCCCGTGCCCGTTCGGCGGTCTCCAGGGCCGCGGCGGGATCGCCGGCTTCCACCTGCCAAGCCACCATCTCGTCAGAGTAGCCGGTATAGCGGCTCAGGAACTCGGCGCGTGTTCCCTCCCCGCCGCCGGTACGGGGGCGCAGCTCCTCGACCTCGGCCAGGGCTTCTGCCATCCGCGCGCGAGCCCCGGCCAGGTCGCCCTGCAGCGCGAGGGCCTCCGCCTTGAGCGCCAGACCGTCGATCCTGGCTTCGGGATAGGCGCTCGTGCTCCCGAGGATGCCGAGGGCCCGGTCCGCCATCTCCAGGATGTGGGCGGGCTGGTCTCCCCGCAGGGCGGCGCAGCGGGCGAGCCGGGTGAGCGTGACGGCGGTTTCCGGGTGGTCCGGTCCAAAGACCGCCTGGTCGACCTCGAGGGCCCGCCGGTAGAGCTCCTCCGCCTCGGCGTAGCGGCGTGACCGGATCAGGAGGCGCGCAAGGTCGCCCAGGTTCTTCGCGAAAAGGGGGTGGCCCGGTTCCTGGGCACGTTCCAGGAGCGCGATGGCCTCCTCATAAAGGGCTTCGGCCTCGCGATAGAGGGCTTCGGACTCACCGGTACGCCCCAACTCGGTGTCGGCGAGAGCGAGTTGGTCGAGGTACCAGGCCAGCTCGGGGCTGTCGGGGCCCAGGATCTGACGAGCCCTGGAGAGGGCCTCGGCGGCGAGACGCCGGGCATCGGCATACCGCCCCTGCAGGCGATAGAGCTCCGCCAGGTTCATGCGGGCGATGGCGAGGTCGGCCGGCCCGGTCTCGGGATCGCTCTCCCAGATCTCGATGGCCCGAGCGAGGAGAGGCTCAGCCTCGTCGTAGCGGCTCTGGTCCTTGTAGAGCCCCGCCAGGTTGTTGAGGGCGGTGGCGACGGATGGGTTCGTCTCGCCGGCCTGACGCGTCAGCTCGACCGCGCGCCGCAGCCGTTCCTCGGCCTCCTGGTAGCGGCCTTGCGCCCGGTAGACCTCCCCCAGGGAGCCGAGAGCGTCGGCGACCGCCGGCGGGTCCGGTGGGTCCGCCTGCTCGAACCGGGCGAGGGCGGCCGCGAACGACGCCTCGGCCTCGCTGTACCGCCCTTGTTGGGTGTAGATGGCCCCGAGCTCGCGGAGGCTCGTGGCGACGGCGGGGTCGTCTTCGCCCAGGCTGGAGCGGCGGATCTCGAGAGCGTGCCGCTCCAACTCTTCGGATTTCCCCCAGAGGCCGCGATCGAAGGCCAGGGTGGCGAGGTCGCTGAGCGTTCCGGCGACGGCCGGGTCGTTTTCGCCGAGCGACTTCCGGCGCAGCTCAAGAGCGAGACCGAGGATCGATTCGGTCGCGTCCCAGGCTTCGGTCGTGGCCTCGGGCGCGGTGTAGAAGCTGGCGGCCAGGGTGTCCAGATAGGCGGCCAAGGCCGCCGGGTCGTTCGCGAGCAGCTCTTGCCGGGCGGCGAGGGCATCGGGATAAAGCGCCAGCGCGCGGGCGACTTCTCCCGTCTCGAGGGTCCGGGTCACCTCCGCGTCGAGCCGGTCCGCCCGCGCCGCGAGACGGTCAGGATGGACAGTCCGGAGCCCCGCCGGGGAACAGGCGCCGCTCCAGACCGCCGCGAGCAGGAGCAGGACGGCCGTCCACCGCCCCGTCGCCGTGCGGTTCGGGATCGTCGCGAGAAATGGGTCCAGGAGAGTGGGGGGACGGCGCATTGCGCGTTCGACCCTACGGGAGTCAGATCATGAGCATCCGCCAAGGATCGACCTCCGCAGTGTACCACCGGGTGCTCTAGCCGCCTCCGGGCTGCCCGGGAGCCGAAGGCGCCGGCGTGCCCGGCGGCGGCTGGACCACCGGCGGGGTGCCGGAGACCTCGACCACGCGCGGCGCCATGGTGTCCGGATCGGGCGGCCAGGGGATCAGCAGCCCCTTTCCGATCTCTTGCGCCACCTGGGGGCCGTAAAGCCGGTCCACCAGGTGCAGGCCGACCTCGTAGCTCTGCGCTCCGCCCTGGGAGGTGAGGATCTTGCCGGTGTCGACGAAGCTGACGTTGACCCGCAGGTCCACCTTCGGAAATTTCTCGACCAGCCGCTGGTAGTCCTCGGGGAAGGTGGTGGCGGGGACGCCGTCGAGCAGGCCCGCCTGGGCGAGCACGAAGGCGCCGTCGCAGAGCGACACCACGTGCCGGGCCGTGCCCGCCGTGCGCCGCACCCAGTCGATCAGCGCCTGGTTCTGGAGGTCGGCGTCCATGCTGCCGCGGGCGCTCGGCACGACCAGGATGTCGATTGCCGGGGCGTTGGCGAACGAGTAGTGCGGCGCGATCCGGAGGCCCTCGAAGGTGGTGACCGGTTGACCGTCGGGCGATACCGTAAAGACCTCGATCCCCGGCTTGGCATGGGAGGCCGTGTGCTGGAAGACGTCGTACGGCGCCATCAGCTCGGTGTTGTAGACGCCGTTGACCACCAGGAAGCCGGCCCGCAACGGCCGGTCCCGGGGGAGGTCCGCGACGGGGCCCGGTTGGGCTCCTGTCTGCCCCGAAGGCGCGGCGGGGGCCGGAGTCCCCGCCGGGGGAGGCGTAGCGGTTCCGGTCTGCGGCGCCGGAGCGGGGGAAGAAGGCGGCGCGGTGGCCGTGTTCTCGCTTTCAGGCTCGGTGGCGCGGCAACCTGCGAGGGCGGCGACGAGCAGGAGAGCGGTGGCGATCGATCTATAAAGGGAGCGTTTCATGAGCGTCTCCATCCGGCGGTCCGTCACCGGGATCGTGCCGGTCCGTCACCGGGATCATGCGCCAGAGGTAGCAAGAAGCCGGCCAGGGCCTCGGTGTTCTACAATAAAGCCCATTCTCCAGGGCCGTATCGGTCCTGCTTCAAGGAGGTGCTGAAGTGCCCTACAGCCCGTTACTGGTCAAGCCGATGCGCGAGGATCTCACCAGCGCCGGCGTGAAGGAGCTGTTGACGTCCCAGGACGTCGACGAGTTCATGAACGAGAAGAGCGGCACCGCGATGCTGATCTTCAACTCGGTCTGCGGCTGCGCCGCCGGCATGGCCCGCCCGGGCGTCCGCCTGGCGCTCCAGCACGACCGCCGGCCGGACCGCGTCGCCTCCGTCTTCGCCGGCCAGGATCTCGAGGCGACGGCCAAGGCGCGGGCCTACCTCTCCGACATCCCGCCGAGCAGCCCGTCGATCGCCTTCTTCAAGGATGGCGAGCTGGTCTACTTCGTCCCCCGTCACCGCATCGAGGGGCGGGACGCCTCCGCGGTCGCGGAAGACCTCAAGGCCGCCTTCAACGAGCACTGCGAAGTGCCGGCCAGCTAGATGGGGACCTTCCACCAGGGTAAGAGCGAGCTGCACGGCATCACGGTCGTCGTCGACACCACCGGTCCGGAGGTCTTCGTGGGCCGGTGCGACGACATGGACGACCGCGGCATCCTGCTCAACGACGTTGACGTGCACCAGGACGGGGAGGGCGGCCGCTCCAAGGAGGAGTACGTGAAGCGCGCCGCCATGCTCGGCGTCTGGAAGAAGCACGACCGGCTGTTCGTCCCCGGCGACCGGATCGCCTCCGTGCGGCGGCTCGGCGAGATCTAAGGGCGACCCACCTGTGTAGGGGAGGGGTTTATCCCCTCCCGGGCGGGGACAAGCCCCGCCCCTACATCCCTGATCCGCCGGTGTAGGGGCGCGATTCATTCATCGCGCCCTATCCTTCGGCTAAGCTTGCCCGCATGGGTACCCCATGGATCGTCCTCGGCGCCTTGTGGGGCGCTCTCTCGGTGATCGCGGGCGCGTTCGGCGCCCATGCGCTGGCGGCGCGGCTGGAGCCCAGGGCGCTGGAGCTGTGGGAGACGGCGGCGCGCTATCTCATGTA